>NZ_JAEQCF010000124.1:0-11611 GCF_020738625.1 Microcoleus sp. PH2017_09_SFU_O_A | reverse complement strand
TGGGGCGACTCGATACAGAAAAAACTTATCTTTAACCAAGCTTGAATATATTGATCGCTCCTGCTCTTGGTTGGCAATCAATTATTCAGCAAGCCCTAGTTAGGTCAGCATTAGTTAGGTCAGCATTAGTTAAGTTAGCGTTTCTGAGATTAGGTCCTCTCAAGTTCGCATTGAGCATGAAAGCCGATACTAAAGAAACTTTTTCCATATTGGCATCACTCATATTGGCATTGATTAGGCGAGTCCGCCCCATCTCAAAGTCTACCCATCTCAAATCGGCCTGGCTGAGATTGATATCAATGAAACAAGGCCACTGAAGACGAGCGGATTTTAAATCAATCCCTGTAAAGTTTCGCTCTCCGGCTCTATACCGTTGAATCATATCAGCTCCAGCGATGCGTCCCTTGGCAATTTCTTGAAGACTCATAATTATTGTCTAAATTAGTTTAGATCTTGTATTATATAGCAATTTTAAATTATTTCCCAAATGACACGCGAGAAAGATGATTGTACTACAAGGATTATACTCTCGATAAATTTGCCACTGATTTAGGACTGCTATATCTATTTGCCTTATCAATAATAGCAACTTTACTGGTGTATTTCATGGCAGTTGTTAATAGCAAAATTATCCATATCGGGGGACTTTGTTTCCTAAGAGAGGCGGGATTTTTAACACAAATCCCGATCGGCAAATGATATCAAATCCGGTGGCATCGGAATTAATATTACCCAAAGTCAGGACACGGCGCAGTGCCGTTTCCCTACAATTAATCGGGCGATCGTTACATCTGGTACGATCGCGATAGATTATTTTGCGGTAGGGAAATGGCTTTTGGAGTGTCCTCCGTTCCTTAACAGTCAACAGTCATCCGTCAACCGCCAACAATCAAATGACTAAAACTGAGGTTTTGCGACCACCCCGTCGCAGAGACGCCGATCGCGATCGCTCACATTAGGATTAGTTCTAAGATAATCCCCCACCCAATCGCAGCCCCTCACCAGCAAATCATCAAGATCCAAATTCCACAAAATTACCCGATTATCCTTGCTAGCAGAAGCCAGAATTTTCCCATCCGGGCTAAAACTCAAGCCCATCACACTATCCTTGTGACCCGTCAAAGTTTTCAGCAACGTCCCGCTGCGGCTCCACAACTTCACCTTATGATCGTAACTGCCCGAAGCAACCAACAAACCATCCGGGCTAAAACCCACGCTAGTCACACTGTCGCTAGAACCCTTCAGCAGCGTCGCTACCAAAGTTCCGTCCACCTTCCACAGCTTCACCGAATTGTCGTAACCAGCCGAAGCCAGCATTTTGCTATCAGGGCTAAAAGCAACCCCCAACACAAAACTATTGTGAGCCCCTTCAAAAGTCCTCAGCAAACCACCGTCCCGATTCCACACTTTGACAGTGCCGTCATCGCTTGCAGAAGCCAACATCGAACCGTCAGGGCTGAATGTCACCCCAGTCACCCAGCCTTTGTGTCCCGTCAAAGTCTTAATCAACCTGCCCTGTCTCGTCCAGAGTTTCACAGTCTTGTCCTTGCTCGCCGAAGCGATAATCTCGCTGTCGGGGCTAAAATTCACGCTCATCACGCTGTCGCCGTGTCCTTCGAGGGTAAACAGCACAGAAGGCGAACACGGAAATAGCGGCGCCGAAGGACAAGGGAGACTATTACTCGTCGCATCTTTGTTCAGACTCCAGACTTTCACCGTTTTGTCGTAACTCCCAGAAACCAGTAGCTGTCCGTCGGGGCTGAAATTGACGCTGGCGACTCTCTGAGTGTGTCCTTCCAAGGTTTCGAGCAAAATCCCCGTGCGGCTCCAGAGTTTGATAGTTTTGTCTGTAGAAGCAGAAGCCAGCTTTTGGCCGTCGGGGCTGAAAGTAACGCTTTGCACCCGGTTTTGGTGTCCGTCGAGGGTTTTGAGGGGCACATCATCGAGCCGCCAAAGTCGGATAGTTTTGTCAAAACTTGCCGAAGCCAAAGTTTTGCCATCCGGGCTAAAACTTACCTGAGTAACTCGATCGGCGTGTCCCTCAAAAGTTCTGAGCAAACGACTGTCCGGTTTAATATTGCTAGCATCCGTTGGACGTTTGTCGCCAACACCAGCCAGACTCCAGAGTTTGACACTCCCGTCTGCGCTTCCAGAAGCAAGTGTTTTACCGTCGGGGGAGTAACTGACACCAAATACCCACTTGCTGTGTCCCCGCAAAGTTGTTAGCAGTTCGCCCGCCTTTGCCTTGGCTGATTTTTTTCGGGCTGGGTATTTTATGGCAGCGATGCTCCAGATTTTCACCGTTTTGTCTTCACCGGCACTGGCGATCGTTTCACCGTCGGGGGAAAAACTGACCGTGTAAACTTTGGAGGGTTTTTTGTTTTCGCTGTGCCACAAATTAGCGATTAACCTGCCGTCAGCATTCCACAGTTTTACAGTGCCGTCATCGCTCGCCGCAGCGATGATTTTACCGTCGCGGCTGAAGCTGATCCAATTTATGGGAGCTGGTTGTTCGATCGTTTGCAGCAACGTACCGTCGGTTTTCCAAATTTTGATAGTTTTGTCTGTAGATGCACTGGCGATCGTTTGGCCGTCAGGGCTAAAAGCAACAGTGGTAACGCTATTAGTATGTCCCGTTAAAGTGGTCAGCAAAGTGCCGTCAGTTTGCCAAATTTTGACAGTTTTATCTAAACTTGCCGAGGCGATCGTTTTATTATCGGGACTGAAAGTGACACAGGAGACACTGTTAGTGTGTCCTTTGAAAGTAGCCAGCAAACTGCCGTCGCGCCGCCAAAGTTTCACGGTTTTATCTACGCTAGCAGAAGCTATTGTTTGACCGTCTGGACTGAAACCCAGACCCCAAACTACGTCACCGTGTCCCTCCAAGCGGTTGCGTTCTTTGACGCCATAAACTGCCTGCTGGAGGGCAGCAGCAATCAGAATTTCGGTGTCCTTGAGGCTGTGCATTTCTTGGGAGCCTTCGATCTGTCTCCACTTTTTACCCGCTCTCAAACTTTCTAGCATGGCGTCAAATTTGTTGTTTGAGAAATAAAGAGCTTCAGAAGCTGCGGTGAGGGTACTGATTTCGGCTCGCTGAGTTTGAGCGACAGCTAGCTGTTTTTGACCGACTGCCCGCCACCAAAAGTTGACGGCGGCGATCGTGGAACTCGTTAGCAATAGGACGCCGATCACTGCTACTCCTAGCATTTGTTTGAGAAAAGTATTGGCTCGGTAGAGCTGTGCTTGACTCATCTTTTTGTCGGCTTCTGCTTTGTGGAGTCTGGCTTCTAAGCCGAATCTTTGGCGGATCGGCCGCACTAAATAGTCGTGTACCAATTGATAGCGGTCTTCGGGCGATTCCCGCAGCAGAAATAGCAAACCGTGACCGACTAAAATGTCTAAAATCAAGTCGAGGTTGTCGGTTTTCTTTTGTCCGCTTTCTGGTTCTTTTGCGAACTGTCGCTGTAGGGAAATTCTGCCTCTGCTGCCGATCGCCAATAATTCACTTTCGCCCCCATCTGCCGGCTGCTGGCCTGTCACTAAGGACAATTCGTTTTTGGTTTTAATCAGCCTCACGCCTCTTTCATCCGTCAGGGAAAACAATATTTTCCAAGCTGCGTCTTCGTTAACCAGGCCGCAGTCAGAGATCACTCCTTCGAGCGATCGCTTCACTAATTCTGCTTTGGGATTGGCGCCCAATTGCTGGTATTGTGCTAGAGTCGTAATACCTTCTTCTTGCAGTTGCGCTCCTACTACCTGCAATTCGATCGGTCTCACTTCTTGCAGTTCGTCTGCTAAATCTTCGACGAAGGCATCGATCAGTGCCGGTTCTAAATAATATTCTGCCCGTTTCGTTAAGTGTCCGATCACAGCCCGCGCGTCTTTTATTGAAAAACTGCGTAGTTGGTAGCGGATGCTTTTGTCGAGAATATTATTGTTAATGGCGTCGAGATCGGGGAAGCGATCGCAGTCGAGCAAATAGTGCAAGTAATCTTCGCGCAAGCACAGAATTATCTTGACATAAGGCAGGTTCAAAAACAAGCGCAAAAAGTTATAAAAAAGTTGTCTTTGTGCCACTGAAGTCGAAACAAAGAAAAATTCTTCAAATTGATCGAAAATTAGCACAGTTAACAAATTATTTGTGGCATTTTCGCGCAACTGCTCTATAATAAAAGAAGAAGTTTCCGAGCCGCGTTCTGGAGAAATAGAGCAACTGCTTTTGTGGATTTCCTTTAGTCCTTGAGCGATTAATTGCGTTTCATCTTCGGCTTGTTTGTCGTACAGCGCTCCGTTCAAAGCGTTTTCTAATTCCACCAGCCAGTCGGTGTAAACTTTGATAACTACTGGCAAGGCATCCCGCGCGCCCGGAGTAATATTTTTCAAAGCAGGTACTAAGCCGGCATTGACTAGAGAACTTTTTCCAACTCCGCTGGGCCCGTGAATAATAGTTAATTTATGATCGTCCCTGCTAATTCTTTCGAGCAATCTATTGATATCTTTTTGGCGGGAATAAGCTGTCATTTCCGCTGCGATCGCAGCTTGATTTTGAGCTGAGGGGCTCGAAGGATTGACAGCTTGACGCTGCTGTTGCAATTGGCTGGCTCCGATAAAAGCTCTAAATCCGTATTGATACTCGATCGATCGCTGGGTTTTTTTAATCCGGAAAGCTTTGAGATACTCTCCTTGCTCGAAATAAACCGCTTGGAGTTCTGTCAAAATATCGATGTAAAGTCGGGGGTCGTACTTGGGCTCGCTTTGATTTTGAGCCAACTCCAAAGAATGAACCGCCGCTTCCCACTGACCTAGCTCCCGCAAACTTCGGGCTAACAGTAAAAGATACGAACTGCGATCGGATTTGGGATGTTGGATTTTAGATTTGGGATCGTTACTGAACTCGTTAGTACCCACGAATTCTGGATAATTTCCCGCAAATCCCAATCTCAAATCTTCAATCAACAATCTTAAATCATTAGGTGTTTGATCCAAAATCGCCAAAGCCAACTCGGCTAGCTGGCGGGCTTGACTCCACCTGGACTGTTGCAGGGCAACTTCAGCCAAAAACCCGTAATCTTGAGCTAATTGGCTGGGAGTACCGTAGGTGAAGTGCAACTGCAAAGAATTTTCAGCTAATGCTTGCAACTCTCCCCAAGCTTTGAGGCGTTGCAGTACCTCTCCGAGGTGTGCTGTCACCTCAGCTACCAATTCTGGGCGATCGGCAAGGGAGAAAGCGTTTCTAGATTGTTCCAGGCTAATCCAAGCTTGTTCCCAGTGGTGGCGGTTGGCTACCGGATTTCTGGCTGCTTGCAATCTGTGACACAGGGCTATGTGAAATAGCACTATGCCTTCTCTCTCTAAAAATAGGATGTTGGGGACAGGATTCGACAATGAGGAGCAGAGGGTCGATCGATTTTCGGCATATTCCCAGTTTGCCAGTTCCCAGTTGCCGGTTTGCTGCTGCCAAAATATTAAGCTTTCTTGGTAATGAATTAATGCTGTTTCAGTTTGGTCGCTGACATAGTAATCTCGACCCAGAACGAATTGCAGGCTGGCTTTCAGGGCGGGTTCTAATTCTTGACCGCGATTTTGTAAATCTCTTAAAGCTAATTCTAGTTCTCGGCGCGACAAAGAGCCGATCGCCAAATCGAGGGTATTGCCCGGACTCAAAGGCGAATACGAGTGGACATCTAATTGTCGTCCGTTTTGCAGTTGAGAGTTAAAGGTGAGAAAGCGTTCTCCGGAGCTAATTTGATGCTCCTGGGCTGGTTTTTCCCAGTCGGTTTCGCAGGCGCAAAAACCTGGTCGGGTGCCGACTGTACTGCTGCCTAGTTCTTGATTTATTTCGCCTACTTTAAATATAGTATCGGCTTGCTGTGCCAGGAAATTAATTAATTCGTCAACAGCCATTTCAAATTTAATGGTGGCGGCGGCCCAACTTTTGAAGTCCGGGGCCAGACGAATCATTTTGGTCACAATGTCATCTGTTACCCACAAAATCACCGGACAGGAAAAATTTTTGCGAAATTCATCTCGCACTTGATTGGTAGAGGCCATCAATTCGTCGATCGCTACTACTGTTTCCAAACCAAATACCATCAAAGCTGAGGCAGAACCTACAGCCGAAGCCCCGTTCTGAAGCGTGTTTGCCTGGAGGGTAGTGTAAAGGGTTTTGACGGATGCTGGCAGGACGAGATCTTGAATTGGAACTGCGGACATTTCTCGCAGCCGCTGCGCTATGTGCTGCCGCAACTGCTCGTAGTTGCAGCGCACTAAAATTAGCGAAAATTGCTGCTGAGACATGGCGATGGATCTTACCAGAGTTTTGAGCGATCGCTCGTTGTAGCTGGCAGTTTCTTGTTGTTTAAGTAGATCGGTCATGCGTGCACCCCTTTTGCAGAAATCAATTACCTAACGATTGCCGATCGTGACGGAAACAGTATCTACTTAGAGATGCCCGTATCGGTCTGGCGCTTTATATCTGTAGGAATACGTAGTTTTTCGTACTTCTCCTATGAATACTTACATAGTCATCAGGTTTAATCTAAAAACATCATAGCTCCCAATCTCAGAGAATGGGAAACTTGACAATAAAAATTAAACCTAGATCAAATATTTTTTAGTCAGCTACAGATAAAATCCTCCATTCATCAATATCAGACAGCTAAATGTATCGATAATACCAGCGACTAGCTATTAGTAAACAATAGGTATATCTGTAGCATATATTTGGAAAAAAGAAAAAAAACTCGTCATGGATGCTCGCTCCAGACTAGGAGCAACGGATCAATACATACCTACCTGGTCTGGCATGGGAGATATGACAGTTGAGGTTGGGGAAATTTATTGTGTGGTGACAAATATTTATGGGGCAATTATATGCGCGGCGTAAAGACCGCATTTAAGAGAAATCAGCCAGTGGGAAAAACCGCTGACTGCGTGCTTATTGGATTGTAGAAATTGGGAGTTTTGAACGGTAAATTTTAAGTTAAATAGTTTCCAATTTACTCGCCGCTAACGGATCTTAGAGTCGAAGAATGCGATCTCAAAAATCCCAACTATTCTTGGTGATTTCGTTGCTGCCACTCCTGATATTTTCTGGTTTCTGCTAGGGCTGGATTGATGCCAAACCAGCGACCTTCTTGATCCCGGTATTCAAAGACAAACATACTTCGCAACAAGATTTGAGATTCTTCTTCGCCGGTTACACTTTGTCGGTTGACGACTTGAAACAACAATTCCCATTCCGTGTCATTGATGGCTCCCAAAAGGTCATCGCGATATTCTTGAATGACGCTTTCGAGGCATTCGCGAGAGAAGGGGGGATCTTCATGTTGCAAACAGCTATACAAAAGCATCAGTAGATTGCGAACATGGCCACCGCTAATCCGGCAAAGCCTGTCTAAAGTTTCGGGAGAGTCAAAGACTTTGGAAATCAAATCGATGCGTTGGGCGGGAGCGACTGTGGGGAAAGCTCTAGCCAATACGAGCTGCCGCAGCAGTGCCATTCCTTCGATATGATCGTCGCCCGATCGCCTCAGCACGGGTACCATCGGCATCACCTTGGGTTTGACTCCAAATCGACTGGCGAGACGGCCAAAGTCGTTAGAAAAAATCAAAGTCAGGGGAATGGTGTAGACGACGTGGCAATTGAGTTTTTTCAACTGTTCGCCACGGTCTAAAAACAGGTATTCTGGCTGGGTGCGTCCGCTGGGTTTGAGTGAGGCGTCGAGGCGATCGAGATTGTCAACAATGACTGCGAGGCCTTTTTTGCCTTGTTGCTTGAGTTCGGCGTTAGCTCTGTCGAGGAGTTCTTCGTTGATCGACTGCAAGATGCTGTTGGTGCGGGGTTCGAGATATTGCCTGAGTTGCGATCGTAGTTTGGGAGAATCTTTAGTTTTAGCAGTAACTCGAGCAATTCCTATAGATAACTCCGCTTCCGCTGACAAATCTATGGGAGTCTGCAAAAATTCTGCCACTTCTGCAAACAAATTGGTAAAGTAGCTCGGTCTGAGTTTAATTTTGGCGGATTCCATCGTTTCGCTGACTTGGCGGGCAATGCTCAGCAAAATATCACTGATGTCTACATCGCCCATGTCCAAGTCTTGGGAAGACTCGAAGTAGACGACGCAAAAACCATCTTGCTCTAGCTCAGCTTTGAGTCGAAACAATTCGGTAGATTTGCCACAGCCGATATGCCCTGTAAATAGCTGACAGGTTGGCTCGTCGGGGGATATCCGGGTGATGGTTCGCTGTAAAGATTCAATGATTTTGCCACCCCGCACCGAACCAAAATCAATGTAGTATTGATAATCTCCTGGGTCTCCCGCGACAAGGGTCTTGCTCGGGTTGCAGGCTTTATAAAATCTGTCTAATTCGAGTGCGATCACAATTGAAGCCGGCTAAAAGTTAAAAGAGTTAATCGAAAGTCTAAACTTTCTTTCGTTGAGTTTAGTTTGATTTGTCACCTTTTGCGGTGTGGGGTAATGCCCTAAATACCCAAACAACCTCTATCTGCTAATCAACCGGACGGCGCGGGAATTTGGAATTTTTAATTAAGAAATTTTAATTACCTAACTGAATCAGTGAATTTACGGATATTTGCCCTGCTTATGGGTAATTTCGCGGGGATCTGGGTGAACTACTCATCGTCAAGCGGGATACCGCTATGACGGGAGCTTCCAACTTCAAGCGGAACAGCATCCAGCAAGACCGAAATCTTACCAGGTTGACTTACATTCCGTCCATTGGCAGTAGCACTGGTTCCCAATGCCAAAATCCGCAAGGCTTCATAAAACTAATACGGGATGCGGGAAACGAGCGAGTCTTTAGACCTGAGAGGGAAGCGACGCTCTTTACTTCAGTCAAGAGTGTTCTTTCTTAATTAGCTGAATGATGCGGGTCTTCTATGTATTTCTTCACCACTTCACTACTGATATTACCTGCTGTACTCACAAAATAGCTGCTCGTCCACAAAGATGGCAGCTTTTTCAGTTCCGGGAATTCCTCCCGCAAAAAACGACTAGAACGACCTTTGAACAACTTAACTACTAAGACAGGGGTGTCCGTTGGCTTGACGGCTACAAACAAATGTACGTGATCTGGGGCCACTTCTAGCGCCAATATATCCCAACCTTTCTCAATTGACAACTCTAGGAAAATCTGACGAGTTCTAGTCGCCACGTCGCCCAATAAAACTTTTTTGTGGCGCTTGGGGATAAAGACAAAGTGGTAGTTTAGTAAGAACTTAACGTGGTTGTGCGTTTTGTATTCGGCAAGTGGCAGCATAAATAGTTTGTTGATACAAATTGACGTATCCACTATACTCGTTTAGAATAAGCAAATCAACCAATATTCAGGAAAACAGAGGTGCCAAAAAAACGAAAAGCAATGGGTGTTCAGCAAGTATTGCTGTCACCAGACAAAGAACTTCAAACATTACTAGAATACCTGTGCCGACAATCCAAAAAACTGTAGAACAGTGGTGTATATTTGGCTCGCCAAACTTTTTTTTAAAACAGGAAAGCTGTTGACTGGAAAGTTCGACTTATCTTTTGAGCCGTCAGTGGCAAAATCAATGGTTGCTAAGTCGTTGCCATCAACGCCAATGCAGCAAACATTGATGTCGGTCGCAGAAGCCTTTAAATCTTTTAAAGAATTAAGAGATTTGTATATCAAAGGTCAATTATATTTTAAGCCCAAGCCACCGGGATACCTGAAAGGGCCTAAGTTGTTCAAAGTAGCTTATCCAAACTCAGGGGGCTTAAGACCTAAACTTATTGGTAATCAGCTAAGATTCTCCTTGGGATTGACGGTAAAGCGGTGGTTTGAAGTTTCCGAATTCTTTCTGCCTATGCCGTCAAATCTTGACTTTTCCAAGGTGAAAGAGTTTACGATTCTACCTAAGAATGGTGCTTTTTATCTTGAAACATCTTACGAGGTTGAAAAAGAACAACACAGCCTAGACATCGATCAAGCGTTATCAATTGACTTGGGAACTGCTGACAATTTAGCAGCCTACCTTGATACATTGGGAAATTCTTTCTTGATTGATGCTCGCGCTATGAAAGCGATGAATCAGCTATGGAACAAAAAAGTAGCAACTAGAAAAGAAGGAAAGGCAGAAGGTTATTGGGATAATTGGCTAGACCGCGCAACCCGAAAACGCAACCACCAAATGCGCGATGGCATTAACAAGACCGCGAAGTTGATTGTTAGCCATTGCTTGGAACACAGCATTGGCAACATTGTTTGTGGCTGGAATCAAGGCTTTAAGTCTAATGCTAATATGGGTAAAAAGAACAATCAAAAGTTTGTTCAAATGCCTTTAGGAAAGTTGAAAGACCGATTAAATCAACTGTGTGACTTACACGGCATCAGGTTTATTGAAACCGAAGAAGCATATACATCCAAAGCTAGTTTTCTTGATGGAGACTCCCTACGCAAGTACGGTGAAAAGCCAGAAGGGTGGAAAGCGTCGGGAAGACGAATTAAGCGTGGATTGTATCAGTCTGCCGATGGAACCGTGGTGAATGCAGACCTAAATGGTTCTGCCAACATTCTGAGAGTGCGATTCGTTTAGCTGAAACCCTTGCTATATAAGCAATGCGGAGGATGGCTAGCCAGGGACGACCTGGATAACTGAGTGGAACATGATGGTGACGGAAGTACCCTAGAAACCGAAGTCCATCCCCCCTGGTGCTGGGGTGAAAGCATATCCCTAGGGACATGGGCAGGAAAACCCAGAACCGACTGCAAGGGATAGAAGGTAAAAGCACTGACAGCCTAAGCCAGTGACTACCAAGCAGAAGTTCTCATGAGTAAAGCGAAAGCTTGAAGGCACGCCTGAATCATCGTGATGTTGAATGGGGTAATAAGGCTGATACCCCAAGCCAAAAGGCAAGGATAAGGAGTTAGCAAATTCTTAGTTGACTAACTAGCACTCCAAAGAAACCCGGTGAATAGTGTCGCTCTAAAAGACTTGAAATGACCACTCGGAACGAAGTAACCCTCTCTCACGCTCTTAGGAGGTCGAATACCTAAGTAGGTTCCAACCACAAGCAGAAAGAGGGTGGGATTGAGTCAGAAGCGAATGCCTCACTGTAATGGTAAGGATATGCTGACAGATTCACGATGTCTTGGAATGAAGAATCTTGAGTGAGAGATTAAATGTCTAAAACGCTGAACAATCAGACGGTGGAATGGAAGGCTTTACCCTGGCGAAAGTTAGAGGTACGAGTCTTCAAGCTCCAAAAGAGAATCTTCAAAGCCTCTAGTCGTGGCGACGTTAAAGCAGTTCGGAGACTCCAGAAGACTTTGATGAGGTCTTGGTCGGGTAAGTGTCTCGCGGTAAGGAAGGTTTCGCAGGATAACCAGGGTAAGAAAACGGCAGGTGTAGATGGAATTAAAAACCTAACCCCCCATGCCCGTCTTGTCTTGGTAACTCATCTCAAAGTGACTGGGAAGTCCAAACCTACCCGCAGAGTGTGGATTGATAAGCCGGGAAAAGTCGAGAACGACGGCTCTTCTGGAGTCAAGGTGATAAGCAAACCTAATCAGAAAAGCAAGCTAATAGCCTTGCTCGAAAGTTATCAAAGTTCATAAAGCCATAGGCTTG
>NZ_JAEQCF010000123.1:0-25979 GCF_020738625.1 Microcoleus sp. PH2017_09_SFU_O_A | reverse complement strand
GATTTGGTTTTTACCATTGACGGTTAAAGATTTTGAGATCCCGGAGTAGGACGTTCAACCTGTTTCCTCACGTTCTCACGGTCAGCAACCTACGAATACTATAGCAGAAAGCCGTCAAGCTTATGACGGGGTTTTAAACCCAAATTTCTGATAAAAGTACAAGTGATCAGTCAAAACACTTAATATGTTTTCCTGACCGCTGCACCAGTACGACACTGCAACCCTACAATTCCTCTATTCTCAGGTATTTCTTTCGATCGGGCGATCGCACAAAAGCCACTAAATCCTATCCGCCCTTTGCCAAACAATCTTTCAGCCCGTAAATTGCCCTCTCCTGTTGATCCCTCGAAAGTTCCGGGAACATCGGCAAAGACAAGACTTCGCGACAAACTTGCTCAGCTACAGGCAACTGACCGGCTTGATAGCCCAAAGATTTGTAAACAGGTTGCAGGTGCAAAGGTAACGGATAGTAAACCATCGAACCGATGCCGGATTCCTGCAACTTAGTCCGCATCGAGTCGCGGAAATTACCAGAAGGATTTGGCGCGCCTTCTGGACTTGTCAGCCGGATTGTGTCTTGACTTGTCAAGCGAATTGTATATTGATTCCAAACAGGCTTGGCTGCTGGCAATTCCTTGGGGACAGCAACTCCGGGCACGCGGGAAAGAAATTCGCTATAAACGGCTGCTTTCTCGCGCCGTTGGGAGTTCCAACTGTCGAGATACCGCAACTTAATGCTGAGAATCACCGCTTGCAGGGCATCCAGACGGCTGTTGTAGCCTATTTCCTCGTAAAAATACCTAGAAGACTGTCCGTGCTCCTTAAGCATACGCATGGAAGCTGCCAGGGCGCGATCGTTTGTTGTCACCGCGCCGCCGTCACCGCAAGCGCCTAAATTTTTGGTCGGATAAAAGCTGAAGCAGCCCACATGGCCGATGCTGCCGACTTTTCTAGACTCCCACTCGGCCCCGACAGACTGGGCGCAATCTTCGATGACGGCTAAGTTATGCTTGGTGGCAATTTCCATCAACCGAGTCATGTCTGTGGGTTGTCCGAAAATGTGAACCGGCATAATTGCCTTGGTTTTGTCGGTAATTGCCGCTTCCAAAAGTTCGACATCCAGATTAAAAGTCCCGCTGTCAATATCGACAAATACGGGAGTTGCACCCACAGCGCTAATTGTTTCAGCGGAAGCGAAGAAGGTAAAAGGAGTGGTAATTACTTCGTCGCCGGGGCCGATTTTGAGAGCTCGCAAAGCCAAAATTAGGGCATCGGTGCCGGAGTTGCAGCCAACGCAGTCGGAAACGCCTGTGTAGTTGGCAAACTCTTGCTCAAAACTCTTGACGGCGGGGCCGCCGATGTAGCCGCCAGAGGCGAGCACTTTTTGTACCGCAGCGCCGATTTCGTCGCCAATCTGGGCGTACTGCTGGGTTAAATCGAGGGGGGGAACGTTATTCACTCTTGACACCACAAATTGCAACCATTATCAAAGCAAATTCTTACAGCAAAACTGTTTCTCAGAAACCTTTATTCAAATATCTTATAGTTGGACGGGCAAACAATCACTTTATCGAAAGGGAGCGCGGATGTTAATTCTGCTAGATTTTACTGATTTGGGTTGGGCTTTGGGGATGGTGGCGATCGCGATCGGGCTTTCGGCGTGGCAGGGATTGGGGTTGGAAGGGGCTCTGGCGATCGCGGCGGGGCGCACCTTGATCCAGCTAATCGGAGTCGGCTACGTGCTCGCCGTGGTGTTTGCGCCGGAGGGGAAAAATCCGTGGCTGGTGTTAGCAGTGTTAGCAATCATGCTGGCCACGGCTAGCATGGTGGCCACCAACCGGATTAGCAAAAAAATCAAGCACTTGCTGCCGTTAGTTGTGGGTTCGATATCGATCGGTACGGCGTTTACTCTGGCCTATACACACTTGCTAATTTTGCAACCTGATCCCTGGTACGAACCGCAGTATTTGATTCCCCTAGCGGGGATGATTTTGGGCAATGCGATGAACTCAGGGGCGATCGCTGGTGAAAGACTTGTGAGTACAGTTAACAGCAGCCAATTAGAAATAGAAACCCATTTAAGTTTAGGATCGACTCCGCAGCAAGCAGTAAAACAGTACCGCAAAGATGCGATCAAAGCTGGATTAATCCCCACATTAAACACAATGACAGTCGTAGGTATCGTAACATTACCGGGAATGATGACGGGTCAAATGTTGAGCGGTGTCAGTCCTTTGGATGCAGCATCTTATCAAATTTTGATTATGTTTGTGTTGGCGCTAGCAACTTTAATCGCCACTCTATTGTTGACTGAGGGATTGTGTCGGAGTTTTTTTAATCAAGATGCACAATTAATCAAATGGTAATTGGGAATTGGGCCTTGGGCATTTATAATATGAATAGCGCTTATCAGAAAAATTAGGTACGTTGTTGGGCTTCAGCCCTCTGAGTTTAATGATTATCGATCTATCAGTTACACCTCATCTTTTTGAGAAAGGCTATAGGTAAGAACTTGCATTTAGCCTTATTTTCTTGAACAGGCAAGATGCCTGTTCCACAAAGAGTCAGTTTATCTTGTGGGGTGGGCTTCTAGCCCGCCCGATTCATCACCAAGGAGAATAACCATGATTCAAATAGCAGCTAAAACGCTAACTTTTGAAGAATTTGCGGAATGGAAGCCAGAAAACGGACGTTACGAACTGCACAATGGAGAGATTGTTGAAATGTCACAGCCATTAGGAGACCATGAAGAAGTTATCGGTTTTTTAGCCTCCGAATTAACTGCTGAGTTTAGAAAAGAAAAACGTCCATACTTCATCCCCGGAAAAGCATTAATTAAGCCACCAGAAAACGAATCAGCTTATTCGCCGGATATTCTGATATTAAATCGCCCCAACTTAACATCAGAACCTTTGTGGAAAAATTTTTCAACCGTAACTCAAGGAGCATCAATTCCGCTGGTTGTTGAAGTCGTTAGCACGAATTGGCAAGATGACTACATAAAAAAGGTAGGTGAATACGAACTAATCGGCATTCCCGAATATTGGATTGTGGATTATCTCGGTTTGGGCGGCCGTCGATTTATTGGGAATCCCAAGCAACCGACTATTTCGATTTATCGGTTGATTGATGGCGAGTATGAAGTTAGTCAATTTCGGGGAGATGATAGGATTGAGTCGCCAACTTTTCCAGAGTTGAAGTTGACGGCACAACAGATTTTTCAAGCGGGATTGAGTGAAGGATAAAATTGCTGGAAATAACGATATCGGGTAGGGACACGGCAATGCCGTGTCCTCTATTTCATCGCCGTGTTGTCTATTTCAACCGCCCGCTGATATAACCGATGAGGCTAGACCAATTTCTAGGCTTTGCGCTTGATTAAAACGCTAATAAATTGTCCCGGCTTTGGGCCTCGCTGCAACTTACTCCAATCGCCGACGGTGGCGAATCCCAGCCTGTACAAGGTGTGGATGGTTTCTAATACGGTTTTCTGGGAACCGACAACCGTTATCTGCACGATTTCCTGTTCGGATACTGCACAGCCGTCATTTGGCTGCACGGAAGAGTTATCGTCAGGCACGAATTCCTGTGACATAATTATGGTCTCCTGGTTTTTGGTTGTTTTCTGGGAGGAAAACCCAAAAACCCAGCCGCCCCGCATACTAACAAAAGGCAGGGCGGCGACAGAGAATGCTAAGATTCTCGATCAGCCTCCAGACTGCTCATCTCAGTTTGGCGGTTAGCTGTCCGTTGCTGCTGGTTACAGCTTCGGACAGTGCAACTAGATTTTCGGGCGATCGTGGCTGCTTCATCTTCGAGCAAAGCAACCTTAATTTCACAGCGTAGCGGCTTCTGGGGCCGCCGTCAATACATTTAAGATTTTAGATTTTCGTCCCACAACTCGGACACTGCTGCACCATCAGCTTTTAATGCTCCATCTTTACGATGACCTAAATATCTGGGAGGACGGAATCCTAAGCTTTGTTGGAAATTATCTATAATTTGATTAATATTTTTCCAGCAAGAATTCTCTGTGCCAGCTTCTAAACCACTCCATTGATATAGATGTTGCAGCATCTCAGGGTCTAACCAGTCAATTTTTTGCACTAAAGTGCGATCGGCTAATTTAGTAGCGGTTCGTGCGTCTGCACTACTTTCGACAATCACTACAAACTCAATCATTAATTTCTCCTGCAACCACCCAATCTTCTCCCTCCGCATCCCAGAATTCTCCGGTGGTTAAAGTTTGTTTTGCCCATTCTACATCAGGATGTTCATCTAATCTTTTGCAACGAGTCACACCGGAGTTATTGTTACTTAATACATGAACTTGAGACGGAGTAAGTTCATCCACAATGTAGGGAGAATGGGTGGAAAAAATAATTTGCAGGTTGTTGTTTTGTTGAATAATTTCTTTAAAAACAGCGATTAATTCTCGTTGTGCTTTTGGGTGGAGTCCCTGTTCGACATCATCTAGTAACACTAAATTAGGTTGAGTTGGATTTATCAAAACAGTCAGTAATCCGAGGGCGAGCATTGTTCCTTCGCTAATCGCATGGGCTGGAATGCGTTTACCAGTATTCATGTCTAGGACAACTTCTTGCCCTGTCATTTCCTGACTTTCTTCGTAGGAGATAGATTTGCCATCGACTTCGATTAAGCGTTGGCGATTTACCATAACCTTGGCTCGTTTTACGCCTACTTCGCGTACACCTGGTACAATCCGTTTCAACATTTCTTGTAAAGATTGAAACTTATCTGGAGCTTCGTCACGAAGATAGTCTAAGGTAGGTGCTAAGCCTGAACCATCGAACTCAACTCGCGGAATGATTGCATCGCTGTAAGCTGCTTTAGCAAGATTAGTAGCTACTAGCTTAAGATGAACTGAGTATCTCAAAGATTCAGGAATTGGCTCTTTCGTAGTGATTAAGGAAGTTTTAGACATTACTTTCCTATATTCCTGGTTTTTATCGGCCTTCCATGATGCTGTCGGAAACCAAGAATGATTAACTCTTTGTCTCCAGTCATAAGAAGCTTCCCAATCATTACGCTCTTGGTCTCCCCAAAAACCATTTGCAGTAACAGACATATTATTTTGCCCAATAGTTGTAATAAATTGAGGCGCTCTTTCATCCTTAAAAATATCTTCAAATGATGAATTAGTAAGCTGACTGAGATAATGCAATGCTTGCAAAACGGATGTTTTACCAGAACTGTTTTGTCCTACGAGGGCGTGTAAGCCTGAATTGTCAAAATTAATTTCTGTATCTTGATGACTTTTGAAGTTATGAAGTTTTACCTTTTCTAGCATTGGATTGCTAACACCATTTCATACAGTATACTAGCGATTTCAGTCGCGGATTCCCCAATTAATACTCATCGACAAAATCTGGATGAAGCCACAGAAATTCGCGGCGCAATTACTTCGGGAGCATCTCAGTTTTGTTGTTATAGTGCTGTCCACTCCGAGCGAGTATTATACAGCTCGCTCTTGGTGGACAGCACTGCAAGCAAGATGGTTTTTGCAAAAATGTGATGCTCCCAGAGCGCTGAAGCGCAACTACGTACCTTTCCGGAGCGCTGAAGCGCAACTACGTACCTTTCCGGAGCGCTGAAGCGCAACTACGTACCTTTCCGTACCTTTCCGGAGCGCTGAAGCGCAACTACGTACCTTTCCGGAGCGCTGAAGCGCAACTACGTACCTTTCCGGAGCGCTGAAGCGCAACTACGTACCTGCACTGCAAACATGAGATGCTGCCATTACTTCGGTTCGTGACTCGCAATCCGCTTGCCTTCGCCATCGTACACCTGCATCGGAATTTTCGCATTTTCCGCGATCGCCTCCAAGGCCTTTTGCAAAGTAGCAACGTGCTTTTCCACAGCTTGGCGACTCTTCACAGAATTATTGTTATTCGCCTGAATGAAAGTTTGTTGCAACTTCTCCACGTAATCGGAATTCATCTGCACCGCAATCAAACCATTGCTCACAGTATAGTCACAAATTTTTGGCTTGCCTTTGCAAGTTCTATCTAAATCCGTGCGCGCTTTTTGCAAGTTTCTTTCTTCCCGCAACTTAACTTCCGCTTGCTGCAAAGATGTTGTATAGGATTCAATCAGCGGTTTGGCTTTTTGGGAATAGGAAGTAGCCGTCGGAACTTGCTCCGCATAACTCAAAGCTCTTCGCCAGTTTTCCGATGCTTTAAACCAGCCGTTTTTGCCCTCAAAAATTCGAGCTTCCGCTGCTAAAGTCACAGCTTGAGTGTAGGCATTTTCCGAAATTCCTTCCACATTTCGGCGCTCGCGAGCTTGTGAAAGCTTGGTTTCGTATTTCGGAACTAGCAATCTACCTAGTTGATAAGATTGCGTGTTGCTGGGAATTTCTGATATAATTCCTAGGGCTTTTTCCCAACCTGCTTCCACTTGTCCCCATGTCTGCGATGTCTGAGCTACTGCTTCCCGAGCTTCTGCTATTTGGGCTGCACTTTTGGCGGCGATCAACAGTTTTTCGGCTTGTTTTTCTGTGCCTAATTGCCGATTTCCAGTGGCTAAATTCTTTCGGTATTCCTTCGCCTTTGTCTGAGCATATGGATAAACTGGGCTGCTTGTGGGGATTTCTCCGAGTTGGCCGATCGCACTTTGCCACAATTTTTCGGCTTGCTGCAAGCTCTGTTCGGAAACAGGCGGATTTTGGGTTTTCCCGGCTGCCGACTGTGCGAGGCGTGCTGCATCGATCGCAGATGTGATATTTTGACTTTGCTCCTGATATTTTTCGATCGCAGTTTGAGCCTCACCGCGATGAATTGACCAAGCCGGAATTGGTTCCAAAAGTGCGATCGCCTGTTTTAACTGTTCCTGCGCCTCTTCCGGGCTGCTAGCAACCTTGGAAGTTTTCAGAGTCTTCGCCGAATTGTCGCTCAACTGTTTGGCATTGGCTAATGCAGTACATTCTCCGATGACGCAGGGGCGACTCAGCAGGTAATAACCGCCCGCCAAAATCACCGCCACCAGACTTACCATTCCGGCCGCCACCAACATCGTAAACGGTGAAGTCTTCGGCGTTTCGGCGACTGTTACCGCTTCCATATCCAGCGCATCGAAGGGATTTTCTGCGATATTTTCCGGGATTGCAGCTACCTTAAAGGCGATCGGATCGGAATCGCTGGAACTCTCGGAAAAATTAGGGAAATATTCATCACCGCCCGCATTTTTAACATCCGTTTCTAACGGTATTTCCTCCGCTACATCCGCCGTCTCAGCAGCATTTTCGGCTAAAACTATCCCTGTTTCTGCTGCGGGTTGCTTCTCGGGTTTTTTCAGCACTTCCACTGTTCTGGGTCTTGACAAAACAGGGTTGTGCATGGTAAAAGAATGGAAAGCATAAGGCTGTTTTTGCCCGGTGATTTTGAGGCAAAGTCCAATCTGTTGAATCGATTCCGGTTCTATTTCGAGAATTGCTGCTTCTAGCACCGCAAAAGTCGGTTTAGCTTTGAGAACTAAACTGCGCGGGTGTTCTCCCACGACAGTTAAAGAGTCATCTCGAAAATCGCAACTGATATAAAGCGGTAAATTTTTAAATCCGGCTGCTTGCAAGTGCTTTTGTAACTCTACTTCTAGAATTTGTGCCTTGCTTTGTCGCGCTGCTACTGTCATATTTTTTCCTCCTCTGTCTACTATCACCACACTTGAAATTTTAGATTTTAGATTTTAGATTTTAGATTGCAATTTCGGATTGTGAAATTGCAAAATAGTCGGTATTCTGATTTGTTTGAACTTTTGCACAAACTCAGGCAAATCTTAAGTCTCAAATCTCAACTCTCAAATCTTAACTCTCAAATTTCAACTTGCAAGGCCTCTCCATAACTTTCGCTGAAATAAACTTGAGTCACGTCAAAACGACCGCCGTATTGTTTGAAAGGTTCTGCTGCATAACCAAGCGGTAGCAAACAGCATACATCTACTTCTACGGGAATTTGAAAGGCTTCTTTCACCTTAGCTGCGACAAAACCTTCCATCGGACAACTGTCTACTCCAAAGCTTTTAGCTGCAATCATTAAATGAGCTACTGCGAGCATTGTATGTCTGTTTGTCCAAGCTTCTACGGACTCAAAGCATGGATGGTTCTCGAACAATTGCGGGATTGCTTGTCGCATATAACCAGCTAAATTCTCGTTCATTCCACCTACGGCTTTGCCCAATTCGATGACGGCTTCGGTGTTTTCTGGTTCGGCGGCGCGCCGATCGCCACAACAGATTAACACGATCGGGGCTTCTACCACTTGCCGCTGGTCGAAGGCACAAGCTTTTAATTTTTCTTTGCTGGCTGGATCTTTAAGTACAATAAACCGCCAAGGCTGCAAATTATAACCGGAGGGCGATCGCACTCCCAAGCGCAAAATCTCTGCCAATATTGCTGGGGGAATCGGATCGCACTTGAAGCTGCGCGCGGCCCGCCGGCTTTCGATCGCAGTTTTAACATTAATTGAAGGTTGGATTTCAATTGGCATGGATTATTGGTTATTAGTTATTGGTTATTGGTTATTAGTTATTGGTTATTGGTTATTGGTTATTGGTTATTGGTTATTGGTTATTGGTTATTGGTTACTGGTTATTGGTTATTGGTTATTGGTTATTGGTTATTGGTTACTGGTTATTGGAATAACAACTACCAACTACCAACTGTCAACTGTCAACTGTCAACTAAGAGGGCTCTCACGGGGCACTGCCCCTACAACTGTCAACTGTCAACTGTCAACTGCCAACTGTCAACTGTCAACTGTCAACTGTCAACTGTCAACTCTATCCCAAGCCCAACTCGCGTTTGAGTAAATTAATCGACTTAGAGCCGATGTAATTTTCCGAGCATACCAGTTGCGGAGGACGAATAATATCCTCTCTGGCGGCGTTAATGGCAGCTTTTACTGTAGCAAAACTCGGTTGGTCGCAGAAAATAGTTCTAGCCGATCGCACGATCGAGTTAATCTTGTAAGCATCCGACAGCAAAGCCGTCATCACCAGCAAATCCTCGCCCCGGAGACTGTGAATAATCACTTCAGTCGATCGCAACATTCCCGAACTCAGGCTCACGATACCCAAATAACTGTCCTTCGGCAAACTCCCCACTAACTGAATTTCCTGAACATAATCATAGATGTCTACGGGAATCACTCGCACCGAACGCGGCGCCGAAATCAATTCCGCTTGTCCGATAAAATAACGACTGGTGATTACAGTTCCCGCAGAGATGTTATCCAGAAAAGTACCTAAATCTTCCATCGCCACTAACTGGATGGGAATCCGCAAAGCTTGTTCCAGTTCTTTCGCCATCAGCTCACCCACGCCGATGTCTTCTGTGGGGGCTGTGACGACCACCCGCGCGCTGCACCGGAGTCGCCAGTCAATTTCGGCCAAAAATAATTCCCTAGCTTGGTTGAGCGTACAGCCCTGTCCCAGCAGTTGATCCATACTTTCTTGCACTATTTTATTGGCAAGGGGATATTCATCAAGAATCGGGGATTTGAGTTTGCTGCCGCCTTCGTGCCCTTGGGCGCGCACGTAAATCCCCGATCCGGCTTGGGCTTCTACGAGTCCGGTATTTTCTAGTTGTCGGTATACTTTGCTGATGGTGTTGCGGTGCAAACCCGTCTGCATCGCTAGCTGCCTCGTGCTGGGCAAGCGGTGCCCGGGCGGAAACTGGCGCGAGGCGATCGCAAACCTGATTTGATTGAATAATTGCGTAGATGCAGGGATCTCGCTATCTGTTTGAATATGAAACTGAACCATATTAAAGGCTCCGACGACTTTAATTTAATATTTTTATAGGATCTATATACCGCACATGGGATTGCCCGGATATCTCTGCATATAGCATAATCTGATTTGGTTCCTTTGCGACGGCGGTTTTGCTTGGTTTGCGATCGAGCCTGATTGTTCAGGTACTTTCAAGTCTTAGCCGTAGCGTGCGTCAGCAAAAATAATTCTGAATCCTCACAGACGATCTCATTCTGACGCACCAGCTAACAAATTGTACGTCAGAATGAGATTGTGAATTTGTCGCAAAAATTTGCCAAGCTGACGCACCCTATTTAACTCATTTGATCTCTTCCAAAAATATCTAGGCGGGCAAGATGCCCATCCCACAATTTTTTTTTGCTTGTGGGATGGGCATCTTGCCCGTCCCAAATTGTTTATTTTGTGGGATGGGCATCTTGCCCGTCCCAAATTGTTTGCATCTTGCCCGTCCCAAATTGTTTATTTTGTGGGATGGGCATCTTGCCCGTCCCAAATTGTTTATTTTGTGGGATGGGCATCTTGCCCGTCCCAAATTTTATTAAAAACACTTTGGCAATCTCATCTATTCTTCCTAGGCACGCTACTGCACTTAATTTGATTTAATCTCCGGCTATTTCCATCTCGCCTTCTGTCTTTCTACCAGTCATAAAATAAGTCCGCATTTCCCCTTTACCCTTAATCTCAATCAAACCCCGCTCTTCAAATTCATATTTATCCCGCAGCAACTCGTAAGTATAGATACTAACTTGAATGCTGCCGGGGATGCCGTGAGATTCCATGCGGCTGGCTGTATTCACCGCATTTCCCCACAAATCGTAAATGAATTTTTTAGTGCCGATTACCCCCGCTACCACCGGGCCGCTATTAATTCCGATGCGGATGTCAAAATTCGAGTCTAGCTTCACATTTAATTCCTGAATTGCCGCTAGCATATCCAGTGCCATTTCGGCGATCGCCTCTGCGTGATCTGGGCGCTCAATGGGAATGCCACCTACTACCATATAAGCGTCCCCGATCGTCTTAATTTTTTCCAACCCGTGCTTGTCAGTCAGTTGGTCAAAAGTTGAAAAAATTTCATTCAGCAAGTATACCAATTTTGTGGCGGACATCGTAGTAGAAATTTGAGTAAAATTCACCAAGTCAGCGAAAAGAATTGTAGCTTTTTCAAACTTGTCCGCAATTACCCCCGGTTCGTGCTTCAACCTATCTGCAATAGCTTCTGGTAAAATATTTAGCAGCAAACTATCAGTTTTTTTCTGTTCTTTTCTGAGAGCAGATTCCATCTGCTTGCGCTTGGTGATATCGTGAAAGAATACAGAAATGCCATCGTGAGAAGGAAAAGCCCGCACTTCCAACCAGACTTTTAAGGGATGATAATATTTGTCAAAAGTTACTCCGACTTGTTTAGATACAGCTTCATGAGACTCTTTATAGAATACCGAATTTACTAAATCTGGATACTCTTCCCAAAAATTTTTACCAAAAAGTTCTTCCGGCTCGCGCTGCAAAAATTGCGCTGCTTTATAATTGACGTAAGTAAATCGCCACTGGGGATCGAGAGCAAAAAAAGCATCACTCATTCCTTCTAAAAAATTGACAATTTGCTCGTCACTAGAACGGAGTTTTGCTTCTACTTGTTTTTGCCTGAGTTGCGCCCGCTTTAATTTAGCATAATTAATTCGCAACTCCATTTGGCTAATAACTTGCCTTCCTAAAGTCCGCAGGGCTTCTAGTTGTTCTGAGGTGAGATGGCGAGGAACTGTATCTATGGCGCACAAAGTGCCAATGGGGAAACCCTCAGGAGTTACTAACGGTGCCCCAGCATAAAACCGAATATTTGGATCGGAAGTTACTAGCGGATTGCCGGCAAAGCGATCGTCTTCCATAGCATTAGGTATAACTAGCAATTCGTTGGGATTTAAAATAGCGTGAGAACAAAATGCTATCTCTCTGGGAGTTTCTGTTGCTCCAAGACCGACTTTTGATTTAAACCACTGTCTGTTAGTATCTACTAAGCTGACTAAAGCAATAGGAGTGCCGCAAATATAGGATGCTAAAGCTGTTAAGTCATCAAAAGCTCCTTCGGCATCTGTATCGAGAATATTGTAGTGGTTAAGTGCTTTTAGCCTGTCTGCTTCATTGCTAGGCAAAGGTGCAGATTGCATCGGTGGCGGTGCGACTACACTTTTTGTCCGAAAAATGCGCGCCAGTCTCCGTGCTGCAAATTTTTGGACTTGCACCGCTAGTTTTTCAACGAACACAAACAGACCGATTTGCCAAGCTTTATTCATATTTATTTATGTTGGTCACACATGATGGAACTGCGGGCGATCGCACTGAAAGCATCTCAGGTTTGCATTTGTAGTGCATTTCAAGAGTTCTCGTGCTATGTATAGCACGCAAGCCAGCACAGCACTTTCAACAGTTGACAGTTGACAGTTGACAGTTGACAGTTTGAGAGCGACCTCTACCCTTAAGTCAGAGGATTGGAGTAATGAATAGTCTAATTTTCATTTCTCCCTCAAAGGGAAAGGCTTTCAACCAATTCTTTCTGGTAAAAAAAATGCTTTTTGCAAAAATTGAGATGCTGGCGATCGCACTTTTGGCGATCGATACCTATGCACTTATCCCAACTAAGTCCTCAATCTCCAGAGCTTTTGTTGGCAGTTCCCCCGTCAATACTTCTCTACCCCCTGCGCTCACAAGTATATCATCCTCAATGCGTATCCCCCGGACATCCGCAAATTTACCCAACTCGTCCCAGTTTACGAAATTTTCATATTTGGCGCGAGTTTCTGGGTTATTTAAGATAGCCGGAACTTGGTAAAAACCCGGTTCAATCGATACCAGCATTCCCGATCGCAAAACACGATTAAGTCGCAAAAATCCCAGCCCAAACCGACTGCTTCTCACTCTCCCCGCTTCATAGCCTGCCAAATCTCCCAAATCTTCCATATCGTGAACATCCAAACCAATTAAATGTCCGATTCCGTGCACAAAAAACAGCGCGTGAGCATCCATTTCTACCAAATCGTCAACATTACCCCGCAAAATACCCAAATCGACCAATCCTTCCGCCATAATTCTAGCAGCCAACAGGTGAATGTCTTGATATTCCACGCCGGGACTAATCTTATCAATACAAGCATCATGGGCTGCCAAAACTACATCATAAATCGCTCTTTGAGTCGGAGAAAACTTGCCCGAAACCGGCCAAGTGCGAGTCACATCAGCCGCCCATCCCATTGACGATTCTGCACCGACATCTGCTAACAGCAAATCTCCTGCTTGTACCGGATTGTGATAGTGTTCGCTGTGCAAAACTTCCCCCTGCACGGTGACAATACTTGGGTAGGCGTAAGTCATATTTTCCGAGATGATCACACTTTCCATAGCCGCCCGCACACCCGCTTCAATCTTAGCTGTTGGAGTTGCCCTCATGCCCGCTTTGTGAGCTGCTACGGTGACAGCCGCAGCTTGACGCAATTCAACCAAACTGGCTGCATCGTGGCTCAGGCGCAGCGAGACGATCGCCTGAGTTAACTCTAGATCGATGCCGGTTGGCGATTTGGAGGGTGCTAAAGAGCGATCTAGAATATCCGACTGTTGCAACCGGATCGAGCTATCCTGAAGGGCGATCGTAGCTGCATTTGTCCCTCGCGCTTTCAACTCACTCATGGGGAAAGCAGCATCAGCGCCAATTCGTTCAGCAATTTCCGCTCTTTTCGGCATTTCCCCGTGCCAAAGCGTGCTACCAGGATCGGCATCATCTAAGAACAGTTCTAACTTGCCCGATTCTAAACGAATCGCTGCATTTTCTAACGGCAAACCAGCAAAATATAGAAAGTGACTGCTGGCGCGAAAAGGATAAACAAGTGCCGGATAATTGCGAGGAATGCTGCGGCCAGACCATAGAATTACAGGAAAATCAATTAAACTGGCCAGTTTTTGCCGCCGTTCGTGTAAAATATTTCTTAACAATTCATCACCTTTTGTAATTTGCATGGGTCAAAATTCATAATTTTGAGTTCGGTTTGTAGTAAGGACTTCAGTCCTTTGATTCTAAGCATCACAGCACAAAAGTCCAGGCTTCAAATTTAGCAGCCATTTTGGGGAAAAGCCTCATCTTTATTTTCTTTTTTGCTGCACTCTTTAGTGCTATGTTTGCGATCGTCTTTGTCATCATCCTGGGCCTAATTTTGTTCACCACGAACCTTCGCCGACTGCCAGGATAAAAAAGTTGAAAGTGTTACTGCACAAGCAATACAGCAAGAATTCAACACCCGGGATCTGCCAAATTAGTCGATCGGATTGTTGTTGATTTTGTGACATGAGTAATAGCCTCTATTGACGATCGTATATTTTAGACTTTAAAGTATAAGTAAATTCACTGAAAAAAATATGAAAACTTCTCACACAACTTCTAAAACTTCGGTGCAAGTACGCGATTGGCCGATCGAACACTTGCCGGGATTGAGCAACGCAAACCAGTCTCAACTAGAAGAGTGCGGCATCACAACAATCGGACAACTAATTCGGATGACGAAAACACCGGCGGCGAAAGTGCTGCTAGCACAGCAATTACAGATTAACGTTCAAAATCTTAATAAATGGGTAGCAATGGCAGAGCTGGCTCGAATTCCGAGTGTAGGCTGTCAGTATTGCGGGCTGTTGCTGCACGCAGGCGTTGCTTCAGCCGCTCAATTGGCTCAAATGCCTGTGGAGAGACTGCACCAACAAATCCTCAGACTCCACGTAGCGACAATGCAGCGCAATGATTTGACTCCTTCAGTCGATCGCGTGCAAAAATGGGTTCTACAAGCTAGATTAGTTAGCAGTCATTAGTTATTGGTTATTAGTTATTAGTTATTGGTTATTGGTTATTTGTTGCTTCCAATGCCCAATGCTTTTCGACCCAATTCCCAATTCCCAATTCCCAATTCCCAAATATTATGTCTGTTCAAGTTTACGGAATTCCCAACTGCGGAACCTGCAAAAAAGCTTTCCAGTGGCTCAAAGATAACGCTGTCACTTACGAATTTATTAACACAAAAGAACAGCCACCCACTCGCGAAACCATTCACAAATGGGTAGCTACTTTAGGTTTTCAACCAATGCGAAATACATCCGGTCAATCTTACCGCGCCTTGGGTGACGAGAGGCAAGACTGGACGAATGCAGAGTGGGTGGAAGCTTTTGCTAAAGATGCGATGCTGCTGAAACGTCCTCTTTTTGTTAAAGATGGAACGGCTGTTTTAGTAGGTTTCAAAGCAGAAGTGATTCGCGAAAAATTGGGGATTTGAACAAACTAAGTTGAGCGTATTTTTCGCATAAACTTCATTTCACCGATATCATCAGTGAAACCCCAGCGTTTGTAAAATGGGATCATTTTCGGCAAACAGTTAAGAGACAAATTCTCCACGGCTTGCAGTTGGGGATGATTTAAGACTGCATCCATCAACACCTTACCCAGTCCCATCTTTCTGTATGTTGGGTGGACAATCACATCAAAAATTGTGCCTCTGTAGACAAAATCAGTCATGACGCGGGTAAAGCCAATTAGCCGTAGCTTGCGGGGCGGGACGCCATCGCCCTCATCGACCAAACCAATGATAACATCAGTCGCGGCCAGCATCCTCACCACATCCTCCCGCTTCCGCTTGTCGCACCAAAACTCGTTTTTGTACAAATCCATCAAGTCGGAAACCTGACTTTCAGTCAGAGTTTCGACGATTCGATACTTATCCATGTTGTCGGTCATACTGAATTTTACCGTAATCTAGTTTAATTGCGCGATCGGCTAGATCGAAATAGCGATCGTCATGACTAATCACAAACACCGTTTTCCCGCGGCGCTTCAACTCCGGTAACAACTGCTTGTAAAAAATATCCCGAAAAAACGGGTCTTGATCCGAAGCCCACTCATCAAACAAATAAATCGGCCTATCTTCCAAATAAGCCGTCAACAAAGCCAACCGTTTTCGCTGTCCCTGAGACAAAGCCGTAGTAGATAAAATACCATCTTTCACCTCAACCTTCTTATCCAAATGAAATTCACGCAGATATTCAGCCGCCTGATTGTCCAAATCGTGATTAGTCATCCCCAAAAGGCGATCGAACAAATAGAAATCCGAAAAAATAGCAGAAAAATGCTGCCTGTACCACTCTCTATTGTCATTAGTAATCTGCTGTCCATCTAAGAGAATATCTCCAGATTCAGGAATGTACAAACCAGTAAGTAACTTAGCAAAAGTAGACTTACCGCTGCCATTACCACCCACAATAAACACCAATTCACCCGGATGAAACTTTAAACTAATTTCGCCCAAAACAAAATTACTGTCTTCCTTATCTCCCGGATAGCTGTGAGTAGTCCCCTTCAACTCCAGGATTTTCCAATCAGCATTTTTCACTGGTTGAAGCGCAGCATTTATCTCAGCTTGACTCGCCAAAGCCAATCCCATTTTCTCAATCTTCTCCACAGAAGTATTAGCCCTAAAAATAGCCGGCAACCTTTGCAAAATATTCTGAAACGGAGACATCAAATAGGTACTTGTCAGAATATAAGCTGACAAAACAGGCGTAGAAACTGCCACAAATTTCGGCACAGCAAACAACAGCAAACCAATCAGCATAAAAAATAGCAATTGCCCGACTCCCGTCGCCACTGCTGCGGTATTCAGCGCCTGCAAATTGTAATCGCGGGAATCAGCAGCACTTACCTGCAACTCTTCATCAAAAAATTCCTGACGGCGCAACGAATGCAGTTTAAGTTCCTTAATTCCTTCAGTAATGCTGCGAAAATGCTTGAACAATATATCTTGTTCTTCCCGCGCCAAATCAAAAAATTTCCGCATTTTGTTAAGCAGCAACTGTACCGTACCAATAGTCAGCGCTAAAAAAGCAAATACAACAGCAAAAACAACCCCCGAAAGCGTGCTTAAATAAGTCAAACACCCAACAACAACGGCAATATCAACGCAGAGAAAAGGAATCAAAAATATAGTATTAGAAAGAGTTCCCACATCATCGGTAAGGGTAGCCAGCAACCGATTAGCGCCCAATTCTTCCAAGTGCCGCAAAGGAGAAGACAAAATCCCTCGACTCAAACTCAGCCGCAAATTGTAAACAGCTTCTTGAGAAAGGTAGATTAACAAAAATTGGGAGATAACTCCGGTGACGAGGGCTAAAACTGCCAATCCAGCAAAATACCAGACTAAATTTTGATTGGAATTATCGCTGATGGCGCGGTTGATGAAAGCAATTAACTGGGCGCTGCAACCACCGCTAATTAAGCCTGTGAGTATGGCGATGGAAACATTCAACCAAGAAGCTTTTAATAGTAGCCAGATTACATTCATGCGATTTTACTTTGAGTTTAATAAGTGTTCGTAGTGAGGACTTCAGTCCTCTCTTATTTGAAGAGGACTAAAGTCCTCACTACGAACCTGATTGATGCGGACTAAAGTCCTCACTACGAACCTAATTGATGCGGACTAAAGTCCTCACTATGAACCTAATTACTGATGCAATTCAGTCTCGTCTGTTTCAAATATTACTTGATTGTAAATCTCGCTCATTGACATTTGCACTCCCAGCCCAGGGAAAGCAACTGTTACAGATTCTCCCTCATATTCCTGAAACAACCATTGATTTGATTCATTCTTAATATATTGTTCCACTAAAAATTCTTGTTGGCTGACTAATACATACTCGCGGAATTCAGGGATCGATCGATAAAACCGAAACTTATCCTCTCGATCGAAATCCTTAGTAGACTTAGAAAGCACTTCCACAATCATGATTGGATTAAGTATCTCATCACTGCGCCCTTCGCTAAAAACTGGTTCTCCTTCAATCACCATCACATCGGGGTAAGTTCCCCGTCGATATCGAGGAATCCACAACCGCAAATCGTTGTGAAAAACCTCAAAAGGCTGCCCCTCCAGCAAGTTTCCTAAAACTCTGCTCAAATTTCGGATAATCCGGCTGTGATTAATTGTGCCGCCTGTCATCTCTACAATTTCTCCATCGCGATATTCATTTCTAAACTCGGTAGTTTCTTCTAACTCTCGGTACTCATCTGGAGTATAAAAGTTTTGCTTGGTTTTTACTAACATTTTCACCTCTGTTGCGACTTTGTTAATTATTGACTTCGGAAGCATTCATTTCAATAACTGTTGCTTCATTCAGCACGGGAAAATTTACCGAATTCGCAATATAACAAACATGATGTGCATTGTCGTGCAAACTGCGTGCTTTTTCCAAATCATTACCAGCTTCGATGGTTACTTTCGGACGTAGAATTACCTCGGTAAATCTAATTTTGCCATCTTTTTGTGTCATTGTACCTGTCGCTTCATCCGAGTAAGAAATCACCCGAATCGCAGCACGAGCACATAAAGCAAGATAGCTCAACATATGGCAAGCTGACAGCGACATTACCAATAAATCTTCTGGATTGTACAGTGCAGCATCGCCCCGAAAAGTTGGGTCTGCTGAACCTAGGAATGGTGGTTTACCCTCGATATTTATTGTATACTCGCGAGAATAAGCATCATAAGATGAAGTAGTACCTTGACTGGCACCTGTCCAAACTGTATGGATGCGGTAGGTGTGTTCTTTGCTCATTTATATTAATTTGGTAATTAAAATTATAATTAATATTATATCACAGGATCTGTTTGTAGTGAGGACTTCAGTCCGCATCAAATGCTGAGGACTGAAGTCCTCACTACGAACCGATTTTTTGAATTGAAAAAGCGCCTAACTTGTTACAGTTAGGCGCTATATAATCTTTCAAGATTCCCGAAAATTAATCGTTGCGAGACACAAGATTTGATTCAACTTTAGTAGTTGCAACTGGTACAATCCGACTCAATGCTGATTGCAGCATCGGAGTTTTGGTGACAGAATCGTTTGCTAAGTTAAACAAAGGGTTCGATAAAATTCCTGCCAATGTTGTTGCAACTAAGGTGAGTACAACGCTGACCTGCAATGGCCGCATTCCCTGAAGGTTCCAGCGAACTGGCGGATAGTTTTTCACGGAGTCTGACATTTCTTGAGGTTCTTTTACTACCATCATTTTGACGACGCGGATGTAGTAGTAAATTGAAACTACGCTGGTGATTAATGCCAGGATAACTAAGCCGTAAAGTCCAGCTTGCCAGCCTGCCCAAAATAGATAAATTTTGCCGAAAAATCCAGCCAGTGGCGGAATTCCACCGAGGGAAAGCAGGCAAATACTTAAGGCTAATGTTAGCAGCGGGTCTTTTTGATACAAACCGGAGTATTCGCTGATTTGGTCGGTTCCTGTCCGCAGGGAGAAGAGGATGATGCAGGCGAAAGCGCCTAGGTTCATGAACAGGTAAACCAACATATAAAATATCATGCTGGAGTAACCGGCTTCGGTTCCTGCGACTAAACCAATCATCACAAATCCGGCTTGGGCGATCGACGAATAAGCTAAAAGCCGCTTCATGCTAGTCTGGGCGAGGGCCACCACATTGCCTAACACCATGCTGAGTATGGCTAAGGCTGTGAATACGAAGTGCCACTGTTCTGTGAGTGCGGGGAATGCACTTGTTAATAACCGGATGGCTAGGGCAAAACCGGCGGCTTTGGAACCGACGGAAAGGAAGGCAACAACTGGTGTGGGCGAACCTTCGTAAACGTCTGGAGTCCATTGGTGGAAAGGAACTGCGGAGATTTTGAAGGCGATTCCGGCGATCGCAAAAATCAATGCAATCACCAAACCAAGAGATTCACCGTTATTAACTGTAGAAAGGTTGGCTGCGATCGCACTTAGAGTAGTTTGGCCGCCAGACAATCCGTACAGCAGCGAAATACCGTAGAGAAACACCGCCGAAGAAGATGCACCAATTAACAAATATTTCAAAGCAGCTTCATTGGAACGCGGATCGCGTTTTGTGTAACCCGTCAGCAAATAAGACGAGATACTCAGAGTTTCCAACGAAATAAAAATCATCACCAATTCATCGGCGCCACTGAGGAACATTCCCCCCAAAGTAGCCGTGAGCAAAATGCCGATAAATTCCGCTAAAGCAGTACCCGTTTGCAGTACGTAGCGCACGGATATCAAAATAGTGACAGCCGCCGTCAAAGCGATAATTCCGCGAAACACCAAACTCAAGGCATCGCTGTTAAAACCGCCCAGAAACGAGATAGTGTTAGTGTTATCCCACTGCAAACACAAGGCAGCGATGGCGGCCAGCAAACCCGCAACGGCAACGTAGGGAGTCCAATTAGAGGAACTGCGGCCTACGATTAAATCGCCGACGAGAACCACCAAGAGGGTGATGATGACAATTCCCTCGGGTAAGATAGTTCCAGCGTTTAGCTGGGCTGCAAGAGTAGCAAAATCCATATTTTCAGTCACGTTGGGTAATACAGGCCCAAAAGGCTGTAATGGGCAGTTAGCTCGTAAAAATTCTTTACCAAACTGGATTGTAGCTGATTACAGCTTCGCGATCCCAGTTTTGAGATGTTTGTTGCCAGATAAGTTGATACAAGGTACGTAGTTACTCTCTTTGCGCTCTTTCATATAGATTTAAAGAGCGCTGAAGCGCAACAACATACCTAAGCGTTAACTCCCATATTCTGCCTGTTGCGTCCAGGAGTGTAGAAAATTTAACCAATTACTCAACATGACTGACTCGCTAAGTGCCTACAAACAGCAGATTCTGAATGACTTTAACAACCGCCCGGATTACGAAAATGAATTTCACAAACGGGCTGCAACTCGGTTAGTAGAATTGGCAAAATTGCGATCGCACCAGCAAGTTCTAGATATCGCTACCGGCACAGGTTTAGCGGCGATTGCGGCGGCCCAGGTTGTTGGGGCTCTTGGCTGGGTTTTGGGAACTGACTTTGCTGCGGGAATGTTGCAGCAAGCGAGGCAGAAAGTTGCAGGTTTAGGGCTGGCGAATATCGAGTTTGCCGAAGCAGACGCCGACGAACAAGAATTTTCCGACAACCAATTTGATGTAATTTTGTGTTCCAGTGCGATCGTCTATCTGACAGATATTCCGCAAGCCCTCCGTCAATGGTACAATGCTCTGAAACCGGGCGGAGTTGTCGCCTTTTCCTGTCTGGCAGAAACCTCTCCAACCACATCTATATTATTTCGGGAAGTCGTGCAGCGATACGGCATTACGATTCGCAATCCCAACGAGTTACTGGGGACGCACGAGAAATGTTGCCAAATTTTGCGATCGATCGGGTTTGAGAATATTGAAATTACCAACGAGCAATTTGGATTGTACTTACAAGATGCAGAAGCTGCTTGGAATGGCAACGCAAACAGCGCATTTGGACTTCAGGGAGTGCAATGGTCATACCAGCAATGGGAACAATGCAAACAAGACTATTTTGCCGCAATAAATGCAGTCTCAAGGGCACAAGACTTTTGGAACGATGTCACAATATTTTTTGTAATTGCCCGCAAATCTAATATAGGCGATCGCCCAAGCTCCGAAAATTTTTTCGCTTCACCCCTTGACACTGACGCCACGTGAGGGTTTTACGATTGATTCATTCCGCGATCGACTCTGAACCGAAAGGAGGAAAGGTATGCCACCCTTGGCGATGAAAGTCGGCGATTTGGCAAAACAAACAGGTGTGTCCGTCCGGACACTGCATTACTACGAAGAAATTGGTTTACTCTCGCCGTCGGGGCGGACTGAAACAGGCTATCGGCTGTATGCGAATAATGACATTATCCGCTTGCAGCAAATCGTATCGCTGCGACAAATCGGCTTTTCCTTAGAGGAAATCCGAGGATGTTTGGAACAGCGGAATTTCTCGCTAGAGCAAATCATTCAACTCCATGTAGCGCGTCTGAAAGAACAGATTGATTTGTCTCACCGATTGCTCAACCGATTGGAGTCGATTTCTAGCAGTTTACAATCGGCACAATCGGTTTCCGTCGAAAATTTGATTCACACCATTGAGGCAATTTGTATGTTTGAAAAATACTACACGCCTGAACAATTGGAAACCATCAAGCAACGCCGGGAGTTGTTGGGAGAGGAACGAATCCAGCAAAGTCAAACAGATTGGCAAAAACTCATTGAACAGGTTCGGACTCAAATGAAAAACGGCACAGATCCGGCTGACGAATCGGTGCAAGTCTTGGCTCGACGCTGGCTATAACTGGTTCAGGAGTTCACGGGCGGTGATGCGGAAATTGCGCGATCGCTCAACAATATGTATCAACAGGAAGGAGTAGAGGTTGTCTCCCAGGGTGCACTTGATTCAGCCGTGTCTGAATATATCGGCAGAGCGATCGCAGCCTTGAAACAATCAGCATAGTGAGTTTCCAGCAGGGTATGAAAAAAATAAGTTAAAAATCCCCAAGCTTTGTCGATACTGGTTTCTATGACTGGCATATTTAGCCTTTCATACCGTAAATCAGCAACGCCATTTATATTAACAAATGGAATATTCCGGTCTACTGGCGAGTTCGTATTAGCAACTATACAAAATAACCCGGCATTTGTTAAGAAATTCGAGATTTTGTGCTGCTGGCGATCGACTTATGATATATTTCTTAAACCTGAAAGCGGGAAAGTCCGGTGCAATTCCGGCGCTGTGCCGCAACTGTGAGAGTCAGAATGCCGATTTCAGGGCGCGTTTGCCGCGTTTACTTTTAGGTTCCCTGCGTCGCACGGGGAAGGAGATTATTTGTTGCTTTTGAGTGATTTACCGACTTGTCCCGGCTTATTTTACGGTTCCCAAGCCCGAGACGGCGTTTTATCGAGGATGCGGATTCCGGGGGGAATTTTAAATGTACAGCAGTGTTGGTCGATCGCCAATTTAGTCGATCGCTACAGTATCGGCTGTTTGCAAGTCACAAATCGGGCAAATTTACAAATCCGAGAATTGCACTCGGAAATTCCCTCAGAAGTTTGGCAAGATTTACAGGAATTGGGATTAGCGTCTCGGCGCGTTGAAGTTGACCCAATTCGCAATATAATGGCAAGTCCGACAGCAGGAATCGATCGCCAAAACTTACTGGATACTCGCCCGCTAGTTGCAGCTTGGGATAATTACCTGCAAACCAATCCTGAGTTATCGGAACTTTCCGCTAAATTCAGCATTGGCTTTGATGGCGGAGAATTAGTTTCTATCCGGAATTTCCGCAATGATATTTTATTAGTGGCAAAAAGGCGATTGACAAATTCCAAAATTATTTTTGGTCTGCATTTCAACGGCGTTGAGACCGGAATTATAATCGAAGAATCGCAATGTATTGTAGTATTAGCAAGCTTAACAAACGCGTATCTTGAATATACAAAAAGTCAGCCTCGAATTGATGGTAAAAAACCGCGTTTGCGTCATCTACTCGCTGATTGGGGTACAGAAAAATATCTAGAACAAGTAGAGAAAAATTTGCCGTTTGCATTGCGGCAAGAGGCGATCGAACTTTTTCTAAAAGACATATCCAACAACTCTTGTGGAACAGGCATCCTGCCTGTCACGAGCGCACCCAACGGTAATCTCGGCATTCACAGTCAACGACAGTCCGATTTCTCCTACATCGGCATTGCACTCCCCCTAGGCAAGCTAGAATCAAAGCAACTGAGAAATTTGGCAAATTTAGCCCAAAATCTAGGCGGAAGCACCCTGAGACTTACGCAGTGGCAAAATCTGCTGATTTCTGACATCCCCAACTCCCAGGTTTGCGAGGTCAATCAGCAAATCGCCGATTTAGGATTGCACTCATCTGCAACTCGCCTAGATTCCTGCTTAGTTGCGTGCGCCGGTAGCAGCGGCTGTGCGTCAGCAGCGACAGATACTCAAAGTGACGCCCTAGCAATGGTGAGGGATTTAGCGCAAAAACTGACGATCGACCGATCGATCAATATACATTTCAGCGGATGCGAAAAATCCTGCGCCCAACACCAGCCAATTGATATCACCCTAGTAGGAATTCAGATTCAGCAGAAAGGCGAAACGATCGCAGGTTACAACATTTATGCAGGTACAAAAGACTTGCCCTTTGGACGGCAAATCTTCCCAGCCATTAGTGTAGCCGAGATGCCTCGTGCGATCGAGCGAATGTTGCGCGTCTACCAGCGGTTTCGAGAACCTCGCGAGTCATTAGGTGAATTTTGCGATCGGTGGGCGATCGACAAATTGCAGAAATTACTGAACCCAGAAAATCATTAAAACAGACAAACTGTCATTATCTCCCCTTCTCTTTCTTACTTCGCGCCCTAGCGCTGACGCGCGGCTTCGCCTAAAGCGCCTTCGCGGTTCATTAAAAAAAGCCATTCCACAAATCAAACAAACTTCCCCTAACAATTTTAAATAAAGTTAAGTACAGTCTCCCAATTACCAATTCCCAATGCCCAATTCCCAATTCCCAATTCCCAATTCCCAATTCCCAATTATCTTAATGATTGACTACATCCGAGACGGAACAGAAATCTACACCAAATCCTTCGCCACAATCCGCGCCGAAGCAGACTTATCAAACCTGCCGCCAGACTTAGAAACAGTCGCAGTGCGACTAATTCACAGTTGCGGAATGATCGACATCGTTAAAGACTTAGCAGCTTCCCCCCTTGCCGCCACCCACGGGCGCAAAGCCCTCGCAGCAGGCGCACCAATTCTGTGCGATGCCAGGATGATAGCCGAAGGCATCACCCGCAAAAGGCTTCCCGCAGACAATCCAGTGATTTGCACCCTCTGGAATCCCGATGTACCGCAGTTGGCGCGGCAAATCGGTAATACTCGATCGGCAGCAGCACTCGATTTGTGGCTAGATAAGTTAGATGGTGCAGTTGTGGCGATCGGCAATGCCCCGACTGCTTTATTCCGATTGCTGGAAATGCTGGATGCTGGAGCCCCGAAACCGGCATTAATTCTGGGTTTCCCGGTAGGATTTGTGGGGGCGGCCGAATCCAAAGCCGAACTCGCTGCCAACAGTCGGGGAGTGCCATTTATCGCGCTACACGGACGGCGCGGTGGCAGTGCGATGGCAACAGCAGCCGTGAATGCGTTAGCTAAAGAGGACGAACTATGACTAAGACTACTGGTAAATTGTACGGATTGGGCATCGGCCCTGGCGATCCGGAATTGATAACTTTGAAAGCTTATCGGATTTTGCAATCGGTGCCGGTGATTGCGTATCCGGCGATGGAAAATGGTAAAGTGCTCGCGCGCGCGATCGTCGCAGATTACTTGCGCCCAGAACAAATTGAGATTCCGATGCCACTGCCTTTTAGCCCCACGCGATCGTCTCAACCGTATTACGATATTGCAGCCGAGAAAATTGCCGCCCACCTCAGCGAAGGGCGGGATGTGGCGGTTTTGTGCGAGGGCGAACCTTTTCTCTACGGCACGTTTATGTATTTGTTCAACCGTTTGTCGGGCAAATTTACAACCGAAGTTGTGCCGGGAATTTCTTCGACGATGGCGAGTGCGAGTGCCCTGGGAGTGCCACTGACTTATCGTAACGATGTGTTAAGTATTATGCCTGCGACGTTGGACGCTGATGTTTTGCGCGATCGACTGGCGCTGGTTGATGCTGCGGTGATTATTAAGCTGGGGAGGCACTTTGCGAAAGTTCGAGACGTGCTGATTGAGTTGGGACAATTCGATCGCGCACTATATATAGAACGCGCAACTATGCCGAATCAGTCCATTCGGGCGATCGCCGATGTCGATCCGGCCCAGGTTCCCTACTGGGCGTTGGTCATGATACCCAGCCAGCAAAAGTCTGTATCTTGACCTTATTCAACCCACATTCCGCACCCTAGGGCATCACACAGTATAATTACCCTGAAGGCGTTGCTGAATCAGGGTATGAGACGATAAAAAATGCGAGATTGGAGCCGAAAATGATTTCTGGGATTTTGATTGGGAATTGGAACATCTCCAAATTTCAGATAATGAATTAGTAATTTAACTGTCGGGGCGACAAGTCGCCTATAACGCAATACGGTTCACTTAAGACAGATCCCCCCTAACCCCCCTTAAAAAGGGGAGTAGGGGGTGGGACAAGAAGCTCTTAAAGTCCCCGCAACGATGCGGGGGATGCGAGGGGGATCTCCGGGCATAAATAGGGCTTGCTGAAAAAGTCAGAAAACAGCATTTAGAAAGATAAGTGAATTCGAGATCGCCTCGGCAATATAAGTTTTGTCAATTTTTTTCTGCCGAAA
>NZ_JAEQCF010000122.1:0-28555 GCF_020738625.1 Microcoleus sp. PH2017_09_SFU_O_A | reverse complement strand
TGATCTATATTACCTGTTTATCTTGCACTTTTTTCTCCCTCGCGCCATCTAAACCTATGCCACGCAATATGTGATTGATTTTTCAGCAAGCCCTAATTACTTGGCAACTGAATTTACTTCAACTAAAACAACAGGAGTCCCGCACCAAACACGGTACGAACTTGAGTGACGGGAGGAATGCGCGTGAGGCTTGCATAGCTGAACAAATTATTGATAAACGCAGACAGACTTTCTTCAATACATGATAGAATCTTGTCATGAAACAAGTCCTGACAGTATCTTGCAAACTCCAAGTAATGCCTGAGCAGTCCATCAAAATTGATGCAACACTTCAGGCGTTCGCGAATGCTTGCGAATATGTGAATCAAACTGTATCGCCAACTCTGACAAACGAATTGGCGATGCAATCCTTGATATATCACGATGTCAGAGATATGTTTGGACTTTCGGCGCAGTTGGCAATCCATGCTATCAGACGGGTTTCTGGTAACAGAAAAACAGCCAAAAAAGATGGGAAGTCGGTCAATAAATTTACTCCTACTAGCGTCACTTACGATGCTCGTATCTTTTCTTTCAGGGAAAAAGATTGGACGGTAAGTTTGACTACTACTGGTGGTAGGGAACGGTTTGTACTGGCTATCGGAAACTACCAACTTGGATTGTTGAAAGGTCAAAACCCAAAGACTGCTACTTTGTGCAAACGCAATGATGGTAGTTACTATCTTAATATTCAGCTTGAATCTATGCCCGTCGAACCTCCACCAAGCGATCGAGTTTTGGGCTGTGATTTGGGTAGGACTGACATTGCAGTTACTTCTGATGGAGATACATTTAGCGGTAAACAAATTACCCAAGTTAGAAATCATTATGCCAAGTTGAGAGCAAACCTCCAACAAAAAGCCACGAAGGGCACGCGCAGTTCTCGGCGTAGATGTCGAGAATTGTTGAAACGGTTGTCGGGCTCTTGAAAGCGCTTTCAGACATTGGTAAATCACACTATCAGTCACCGTATCGTAACTAAGGCTCAAAACAAAAATCAAGCGATCGCTTTGGAAGATTTGACGGGAATTAGGGAGCGCACAAATCAGCAGCCACGCTCGAAAAAAGAGCGGAGACTTAGCAATAGCTGGGCATTTTTTCAGTTGCGCCAATTCCTAATATACAAAGCCATAAAGCATAGCGTCAAGATTTTGTTTGTCGAGCCTAGATACACTAGCCAAATGTGCCACAAGTGCAACCATATTCATCCTGTAAAGGGTGAGTCTTATAGGAATGGCAAAAAGTTTGCTTGTGGTCATTGTGGATGGAAAGGTGATGCCGACTTAAACGGCAGTAAGAATATTGCTGTTATTGGGGCTTCCGTAAATAAGCCTGAAGGTTCGAGATTATTTTGCAATTTGCAAGATCATTTCAGGGCTATTGAAAGCCCACACTGTACCTGTACTCAGGTCAGTGCTGGGTAATTTACTATGTCTGACTGTCCAGTGTGCGGTGCTGAGTACCTAGAAAAAAAAGCAGAGTTTTGCTCGATTTGTGGCTGGGATTTGACTCCCTACCCGCAGCGTGCTAAGCCTTCCAAAACTTATTTAAAACAAGAACAAGTTCGATTGCAGTGGGCAAAACAAATGTGGGAATCGGCCCGCAATCAACAAAATTGGTCAGCCAGATTTGACGAGTTGCAAGAGGAATTACAGCAAGGTGCGATCGCCCGCGCGTACCTGCAATCTCAGTTAGAATGGGTTCTGTACCGCCTCGAACAACTCAATCCCGAATCCATTACCAGCACTTTACTGCGACTGGAAGAGAAAATCGGCGCCTTACCTGACCAAACTCCGGCTATCTCTGAAGTGGGGATGGATTACCGACAACTGACAAAGCTGTTAGAAACTGGAAAATGGCGCAAAGCAGACGAACATACTTGGGAAATTTTGCTGCAAATCTCTGTCAGGGAAGACGAAGGCTGGCTGAGTGCAGCCGATATTGACGGGTTTCCTCTTACAGACCTTCGCACGATCGACAAACTTTGGCAACAACACAGCAGCGGGCGGTTTGGATTCACCGTACAACAACAGATTTGGGAAAGTACCGCCGGAAATTATACCCAATTGTGCGATCGACTCGGCTGGCGAGTCAAAGAAAATTGGAAATATTACAGCGAGCTCTCATTCAGCGAAAATGCTCCCCCCGGACACCTCCCCGTTACCGCCTGGAGACATCGCGCTTGTTACGGTGCTGGTAAACTCACCGCAGCAGAAAACTTTGCCCGCATTGTCGGGAGAGTTGCTACGGGCGATCGCTAATCATCCAAAATAAAAAATTCAAAATCGCCATTACCTGCTATAATCAAAACGGTTCAGCAACTGGGGCTGTGGCTCAGATGGATAGAGCAAGCGCCTCCTGAAGAATCGGGCACCCTGCGAGGAAACTCTGGGAGTGAATGTGGTCAAACTCAAGGAAGCCTAAGTCTGACAGCAGATACGGTAATCTTGAGCCAAGCTTTATCTAAATTTTGTTTAGGTAAGGAAGGTGCAGAGACTGGCTTTAGGAAGTAAACACCATAAAACCTCCTAAACATACGGCCACCACCTAAAGGCCGCAAGCCTACGGTGAAGGAATAGTCCGGAGAGTGGGGAAACTCACACAAATCTGAAGCGCTAGGTCGCCGGTTCGAACCCGGCCAGTCCCGTTAAAAATCAAGAACAATTAAAAGCAGAAGGGTAAACCCTAAGTTTTATCCTTCTGCTTTGCATATGCGTTAACCTGTATATTCAATCCAAAATCTAAAATCTAAAATCTAAAATCCTCTGACCATTGTTTAAATTTTAATTTTTAATTCCTGTTAGTGGGTTGTACGTGCGGTATTTTTTGTTATGGTTCCTGTGTCAGCTAAATAAAGTTTTTATAGGTTTAGATGTGGTTGAGAATAAATTTAAACAGGCGGCGTTACCCGCGTTTGAGGAATTCACCCAATTTTTGGTTCCTACTAGGGCTTTTGATGGCGTTTTGGTTTGGCTATCAGCAGCTTAAGAGCGAATTTCAGAGACCCCAAGCTTTGTTGGTTCTAGGTGGGGCTACGGAGCGAGAGGTGTTTGCCGCCAAATTTGCTCGATCGCACCCTCAATTGCCGATTTGGGTGTCTTCTGGGAGCAATCCTGAGTTCGCCGAATGGGTGTTTTCAGAAGCGGGAATTAAGTCCGATCGCCTGCACTTAGACTACAGAGCAGTGGATACGGTAACAAATTTTACCACCCTGGTAGATGAATTGAAAGCTCAAGGGATTGAGAGCGTGTATCTGATCACTTCTGACGATCATATGCGGCGAGCTCAGATTATTGGCGAAATCGTGCTCGGCAGTCGAGGGATTAGTTTTAAGCCTGTAGCAGTTCCGTCTGGGCGAACCCCCGAACCCGTGCAAAAAGCTCTCCGCGACGGCGCTAGAGCCATTATGTGGCTGACTACGGGTTATACAGGCGCTAACTTCAGCCAAGCCAGAATTGAATAGACAAAGAAAGGACGGCGGTTGAAACCGCTTTTGACCTCTTACTCGTAGGCGAAGCCAGCGCGAAGCGCTTATGTGGCGAAGCGCCCGTCATCAGAGTAAGAGGTCAAACTACAAAAACGAATTCCGCCGGACGCCGAATGAAGAAAATAACGTAACTTTAACCGCCCGTTCTTCAACCCGCTTGGAGTGGGTTTTGTTTGTCTGGCGTGCGAATTCTATTCGCCCGGTTCAGCGACCCAAATCGTGCATCGCATTAATCTCAGTTGCACATCTTTGAGTCAGCGCTTCCAATTCCGCGCGATCCGACGAAGCGGGCGCCTCAATTAGCTTGCCAATTCGCACCGTCAGCGGCACCGGACGCGGCACTATTGAACCTTTGGATGCGATCGCATGAGTTCCCCACAAACTAACGGGTAATAGCGGTGCTTTTGCCTTAGCAGCTATCAGCGCAGCCCCCAATTTCGGATCAGTAATTCTACCGTCTGGCGTCCGAGTTCCCTGCAAAAATACACCCGTAGCCCATCCATTTTCTAAAGACTGGATAGCCGATCGAATTGCACTGCGATCGGCACTTTCCCGCTTGACTGGATAGGCACCATAAAGCGTAATTGCCTGCTTCAAAATAGGAACTTTAAATAACTCTTCCTTTGCCATAAATGCCACTGGCCGCCTCATGGAACTAGATAAAATCGGCGGATCGAAATCGCTGGCGTGATTGCTGACTACCACAAATGGGCCTTCTGCTGGCACATTTTCTGCACCGTAGATGCGCCCCCGAAAGTAAAGGTGCAGCATCGGGCTGACAATTGACCACTTGAATAAATAGTAAAGAAGTAAACTTTCGACTGGTTCGCGACTTTTGCTCACGGAAAACCTTAGATTTTAAATTACACTGAATTTTAGCCTATCAGTTCCGCTCTGTAAAATTAACTAGGACTTGCAAAAAAACGCAGGACGTAATGATGCGCGGGTGCATCGCGATCGCATAACTTGAAATAGAGACGATAATTCCCGCAGGGACACACCCGCGAGTTGATGGCTAACTCAGGCCTGTTAATTTCCGGCTAGCATCGCTTTTTTTCCTTCCTCGGAAGTCGCGTAACCCAAGAAATCCTTAACCGCTTGGCTGGGGGGATTTTTGTAAGCGTAGTACAACTGGCGCTGATAGCGATAATTGGGGGCTTCCGGCGTCGCACCGTCTACGGGTACAACCCTCACCGTTTTCTGATTGACAACTTGAGCGAAAGTGGCATAGCCGATGCCGTTGTTACCTAAAGCTTGCAGCAGCGGAGTTGTCGCATCTCGATCGAGCGTAGCAAAATTTGGCCCAGTACCAAAACTACCGCCTCCGAGCACTTGTTCTTTAAAAGTTTGGTGAGTTCCGCTAATTTCGGGCCTGTTAATTACCTTAATCGGGCCTGCTGAACCGCCGACTTTTGACCAGTCTTGAGCATTTCCCTTGAAAATGTCTTGAACTTGAGCAGCAGTTAAACCTCCTTGAAACGGGTTGTTAGTGCCGACTACGATCGCAATTCTATCTAAAGCAACCGGCACAACTGCCAAACCCCTAGCTTGGTCTTGGGCATTCAAAGGGGTCGATATCGCAGCAATATCGGCTGTTCCCGCCACCAAATCCTGAATTCCTTTTGCAGAACCATTTGCTTTGGCATCGACTGTAGTGCTGGGAAACTTGGCTTGAAAGCCATTCTTAAGGTTGAGATTGATTGTCACCATGCTGGTAGAACCGTCAATTCTCACCGCCGTGCCCGCAGGTACGGCAACTGGTAGTGCAAAGGAACTAGCAGCAACAGGCGATGCTAAGCCGGCTGCGGGCGCAACGGGAAGCGGGTTGGAACTGCCACCGCCTGCGGGTGTTGGGGGATTGGAGGAATTGTTAGCATCCTGTGCCGCTGGTTTTTTCTGAACAAACCAGCCACCGGCTGCGAGGAACAGGAATAAAAAAATAAAAACTATGGGGGGAGGCCCGCTCTTAGCCATAAAATTCTCCTTAGTTCGGAAGTTGTTTATCGTCGGAATCGTCTAACATTTGCAGCCTGCGACTGACTTCATCATCTTCGGTCATGTTTTCTAATTCTGCCTGAAGTCTTTCTTGGGGGTTCTCAGATATTTCTGCTAAAGCTTGCTGTTCGAGGTTATGCTTTTCGACGGCATTTTTGGCTTGTTCAAATTGCGATCGAGCTGAATCAATATTAAGATCGTTGTTGACTTTGGATATGGCGCCGAGAGCTTCGTTAATCTCGACCATATCTTTCATGTTTTGCATATCGGTTTTGTAGGCTTCCAGCTTCGTGCGCTCTCGATTCAGCTTGTCTTTGGAAGCGTTCACAAACTGTTCGGCTTGTTTTACTGCATCTTCGTACTGCGGCAGGATTTTTTCTATCTGAATTACCTTAGATATGGCTAAGCGGGCTGCTTCTTCGTTGCCGTTGCGGTTGGCTGTCTTGGCTTGGCGCTCTAAAGTTTGCATCTCTCTAACTTTTTCTTCATATTTTGTTTTGGTGCGCTGGTAGGCTGCAACTTGTTTAGAAACTGCTTCTGCGAGCTTTTGGACGGATTCTTGCATCGATCGCAGCGACTCTTCGGCTACGGCGACTGAAATTTTACCACCGGATTCTACGGGAAGTCCCCACAGCCAGTTCCACCCGCCTACTATGGTTCTGCCGGCTTTTTCGCCCATCAGCCAGTAAATAGCTTTTTTCATATAAGTACCGGATTAGCTTGATTTTTATTCCTAGTTTAAATCAGAATTTGCCGATCGACCTCAAGCGCGATCGATATCTACATTATATTTAATCGAGATTTTCTAGCTGTCTGAATCGTCCATCGCCAATTTGCACAACAGGTCGTAGTAAAATTTTCCTGTTGTGCTATTTATTTTTCGGCAATTTTCTGATCGATTAACTCAATTTTACCAGAAAGAATCAGACTATTCATTACTCCAATCCTCTTCCTTCTAGGTAGAGGTCGCTCTTAAACTGTCAACTGTCAACTGTCAACTGTCAACTGTCAACTGTTGAAAGCCTGCGGCTGAATAATCGGTTAACAATAGATTAAGCGGGCAAATCTGCAAAACTGCTGACATTTACCAGCGCTAAATTTGGACAAGTCCGTTTGATCAAACCTGTGAGAACTTTACCTGGGCCAATTTCCACTACGCGATCGATTCCTTGTTGTGGCAATTGCAGAGAAATTTCTCGCCAGCGCACGCCTTTAGTCATTTGATAATTCAACCGCTGTTTTAGAGTAGCTGCGCTAGTAGTCGCTGTCGGTTCTGAGTTCGAGAGTACCAGCATTTTAGCATCGGAAAACCTTGCCGACTTTAACGCTAGTTGAAACTCTGCCGCCACCCCGGCCATCAGGGGAGAGTGAAACGCACCGGAAACATTCAATTTAACCGCGCGTTTGACTTTTATTTTGGCTAGCAAATCTTCTACTGCTGTCGGCGTGCCAGAAATCACTACTTGTGCTTCGCTGTTATCGTTGGCGAGCACCACATCTCGGCTGTATTGAATTTGCAGTTCTAATTCCTGCCTGTCGAAGCCGATCAACGCCACCATTTGCCCGCCGGAGGCAGTCTCCATCAGTTCGGCGCGGCGTTTGACTAAGCGCAATCCCGTTTCAAAGTCAAAGACGCCTGCTGCGTACAGGGCAACATATTCTCCTAAACTGTGACCGGCAACTACTGCGGGTCGATCGCTCTTTTCTCGCATTAAGTCTGCCAAAATGCTTTCTACTACGAACAAGCAAGGCTGAGTGTAGAGAGTCCGAGATAGTTTTGCTTCTTCTTTTTGGCAAACTTCAGGGACAGACCAGCCTAAAATTTCTTTAGCCAGCTCAAATTTAGCTTTGGCTGCTGGCAAGTTTAATAAGTCTGCACCCATCCCGATCGCCTGGGAACCTTGTCCGGGAAATACCCATGCTGTTTTAGTCATTTTTCCGGTAATCTGCTAATTGGTGGTTGCTAAGAAAGTGATTGCAAAAATTCTTTGTTTCCCGCTTCTGAGTTCGCTGACTGGTATCCGCTATCTTTCGGTTCACGAACTATCTACTCGCGACTCACAACTATAACATAATAACTGCGCTTTTTTCGAGGTTTATATTTTTTTTGCTACTTTAATTCAGGTCGATCGCCGTAGTAAAATTTTCAACCTTCGACGGGGGGAAAGTCCATCGAAAAATAGAGGATTTTCAATTGCAGCACACTCTTGTCCAGAATTCCTGTCGAAGGATGCACGGCTTGGTGCAGGCTTTACCCTATGCTATGACCTGTGTATGGCGTGTTAAAAGATTTTTCTTTTTTAATGGTCGCACGCCCGATGTCAGCAGGGCAAGTTTAGAGCAAAATATTGTACCAGTTCCCTAAAATCATGAAACTGCTAGCCTGCGCTTCCAACCCATAGTTCATCAGTGATTCCCCAATCTAAAATCTAAAATCTAAAATCTAAAATCGTATTACCTTCCCCATTGAAAAATCGCCGCCCCCCAGCTCAAACCTGCACCGAAACCAGCCGCAGCAATAGTCTCACCAGATTTAACTTTACCCAGACGCACCGATTCGTCTAAAGCAAGGGGAATTGAAGCTGCTGAGGTATTGCCGTAATTTGCTAAATTGCTGATTACTTTTTCCGGGGGAATCTTGAGCCTTTGGGCAACTGCATCGAGAATCCGTTGATTGGCTTGGTGCAACAGCAGCCAGTCAATTTTTTCGGCGCTGATATTTGCCCGAAACATTGCTTTTTCAATGACTTCTGGCACTTTTTTCACGGCAAAGCGATAGATTTCTTGACCGTTCATGGCGATCGGCTCAAATCCACCTTGTCCGATATTCACGCCCTCAATTAATGATTTTGACTCGGCTTTGTAGGCTAAATTGAGAGACGAATTTTGCGTGCCGTCGCTGCGAATTTCAAATCCCAAAAATCGATCGACCTCTGAAGCCTGCAATACCACCGCACCTGCACCGTCTCCAAATAAAATGCAAGTACCTCGATCCGACCAATTCACCCAGCGAGATAAAATATCTGCTCCGATCAGCAAAACATTTTGATAAACGCCTGTCCGAATGAACTGCGAGGCTGTAACTAAACCAAACACAAATCCCGAACAAGCTGCTGTCAAATCGAAAGCCACAGCTTTTGTAGCGCCCAACTGATATTGAATTTTGCCCGCAGTGCCGAACAAATCGTCAGGGCTTGATGTGGCCAAAATAATCAAATCGATATCTGTCGGCGAAATTTCTGCCATGGCGATCGCCCTGCGGGATGCCTCCGATGCCAAATCGCACAAAGAAGTGCGATCGTCCGCCAGCCTGCGCGATCGAATGCCCGTTCGCGCCGCAATCCACTCGTCAGACGTTTCTACTATCTGACTCAAACCATTATTATCTAGCGAAACCTGCGGTGTACAAGACCCGCTACCCGTGACGGCAATGCCGAACCCTGATTGCTGCAACATTCCTCTCCATTTACTCGCTGTTCGGTCGAGAAATTAAAAATTAAAAACTTCAAATTTAAACTATTTTTTAAACTGCTGAAATTACCTTTTTCAAGCAAAACAGTTGGTTTAATCTGACATTTTTAATTTGACTTTTTTAATTTTTAATTTCTACTTACTAGAAAGAATTGGTTTAAAGCCCCAAGCCCGGGAGAAATTAAAAGAAGACTATTCATTACTCCAATCCTCTTCCTTCCAGGTCGAGGTTGCACTCAACTGTCAACTGTCAACTGCCAACTGTCAACTGTCAACTGCCAACTGTCAACTGTTAACTGTCAACTGCCAACTGTCAACTGTCAACTGTCAACTGTCAACTGTTCAAAGCTTCTTGTTCCACAGCGCTTTCGCGATTGGACGATTTAATTCGCTCCAGCACTTGGTTGTCAATAGCCCCTTTTGCCAAACGAATGGCATTAAAAATCGAGGCAGCTTGAGACGAACCGTGGCTGATAATGCAAACTCCAGCAACGCCCAACAGCAAACCGCCACCATGTTCAACGTGGTCTACTCGCTGCTTGAATCCTTGCAAGCTTTTTTGCAGCATAGGATCGTTAATTTGATGTTGGAGCCCTTTGACCAGCTCTTCCTTGAGCACCTGGACTACGACTTCGCCCACCGCTTCGGCAAACTTCAACAACACGTTGCCGACAAACCCGTCGCAGACAATCACGTCAAAGTTCCCCGACAGCACGTCGCGGCCTTCGGCATTGCCCACAAAAGGAATGTTCGGATTGTCCGCCAATAACTGATGGGTGCGTACCGCAGCGTCGTTGCCTTTAGAAGGTTCTTCGCCAATGTTTAGCAGGCCGATTTTTGGTTCGGCGACGCCGAGCACGCACTGGCTGTAAATAGTTCCCATCAGAGCAAACTGCTCCAAAAATTTTGGGCGGCAGTCCACATTAGCGCCGACATCGAGAATGAGTACAGAGGTACCCGGTACCATTGTCGGCAAAACCGCACCGATCGCGGGGCGATCGATTCCAGGTAGCCGCCCCAACCTCAGTAGGGCAGCCGCCATTGCCGCACCGGAGTGACCGGCGGACACCACAGCATCAGCCTGCTGCTGCTTCACCAAGTTCATGGCTACGTTAATCGAAGCTTTGGGCTTGCGTTTGAGGGCACTTAGAGGTTCTTCGTGCATTTCCACCGTTCCTTCTGAAGGAACGATTTCTAGCTGACCTGTAGAGACGCGGCCGATCGCGTCTTGAAGACGTAGCGAGTCTTCTATTTGCTGCGGGTCGCCCACCAGCAAAATCTCTACGCCTAACTCTTCTTGTGCCTTAAGCGCTCCAGCTACAACTTCGGCGGGGGCGTGATCCCCACCCATAGCGTCTATTGCAATTCTTGCGCGTGTCGATCCCATTGACCAATGTTTGAGAAACACTAAAAATTCTACCAGGAAGTCAGCCGATTTTCGATTTTCGATTTTCGATTTTCGATTGAGTTACAGCCTGAAATCTGGCAGCAGAAACTAGGGTCGAAAATTTTGGGAGCATCCACGAATGGCGTCGGGGCGTTGTACCCGTTTCTTGCGGATCTGGAGTCTGAATCCAGAAGTGCGAATAAATAACTAAAATCTGCTCGCACTCGATCGGACAATTGTCATTTGCGACTACTCTGATAGAGTTTGTGCCTACTTTACTATTTTTGACTGCAAATTGAAAAACTCAATAGAATAATTTACCTGACCCCGCCCAAAAACGGATAAAAGTTTCCGACACTCGTCGTGACTCGGGCCCAAAATTTTAGACCCGAGTTCAAGCCCCCAGATTGATTCTGTGGAGTAAATCTAAAATCTAAAATCTAAAATCGACTGACTGAACTATAGGTGTAAAAAATGCTGGATTTATTATTTAGCTCGGGAATCATGTCTCTGTGGCTCGACATGGCTGGGGTACACAGTGTCGCGCCCAACGCTGTGTCGCTACTGGCTTGGCGGGGAGGGATACCCGGGTTAGTGGTGGCCGAAGAGCTGGCTTTTGGAGGAGTAGATGCAGCAAATCGAGACTTGCCGACATCCGTCGCGGTGGAGGAATATTTAAAAGATTTGAAGGCAAAACATCTGATAGACGGCAATCAGGGAGTTTGGGTACAAGCCGGAATGGTGCCACTGGTAAGTCAGCAGGGAAAGGTACTGATGCCAGGGGCTTCGCTGACTAAGATTGCCACTTCTCTGGCTTCGCTGGAAACTTGGGGCACCGAGCATCAGTTTGAAACACGGTTCCGGGGAACCGGGCCGATTAGGAATGGGGTGTTGCAAGGAGATTTGGTTGTCAGTGGCGGGGGCGATCCGTTGTTTGTGTGGGAGGAGGCGATCGCCGTGGGTAATGCTCTCAATCAAATGGGTATCGATCGCGTGGCCGGCAACTTAGTGGTGACAGGCAATTTCCGCATGAATTACCAGTCCGATCCTTTGGCTGCGGGGGAGGGTCTGCGGCAGGCTCTCAATGGGCGCAGTTGGCCTTCTGACGTGCTGGCAATATATTCTAAGATGGCTCGGGGAACGAGAAAGCCGCAAGTAACGATCGCCGGCACGGTGATTGCTGAAAAATTTGTGAGCTCGGGACATTTGCTGCTGAAGCGCCGATCGCTCCCTTTACCCGAAATTCTCAAGCAGATGAACGTCCACAGCGACAATGACATTGCCCAAATACTGGCAGACAATTTGGGCGGACACAAAATAGTCCAGCAGCAAGCGACTTGGGCGGCGGGGGTGCCGGCGGCGGAACTTCAATTAATTAACGGTTCGGGATTGGGAGTGGAAAATCGGATGTCTCCGAGGGCGGCTTGTGGGATGATGCAGGCGATCGCGCGCAACCTTCAGACTACGGGGCTGACTATTGCTGACTTGTTTCCGGTGTCCGGGCGCGATAAAGGAACTTTGGAACACCGACACATTCCGCCGTCGGCTGTGGTGAAAACCGGTACCTTAGATACGGTGATTGCTTTGGCTGGAGCCATACCCACGCGCGATCGGGGTTTAGTTTGGTTTGCAATTATTAATCGCGGCACCGATTGGGACTCTTTGAGAGCGCAGCAAGATATATTTCTGCAAAAATTGGTGCAGCAGTGGGGCACTGCACCGGCCCTGCCACTAGCAATTACACCGCACATTGACGGCGCTAGACCAGCTTTGGGGGCAGCAAATCGCAGCGATATTTTGCTGGGAGGTTAACGTCAGTTGACAGTTGACAGTTGACAGTTGACAGTTGTCAGTTGGCAGATTAATGCTTTTAGGCTCGATGCCCGATGCCCGATGCCCGATGCCCGATGCCCAATTCCCCACAGCATAATGTGAGATTTCGCGCGTGGAGTATGTCACAATTGATCGAGGACTATTCTGCAAGAAGATGATCAAACTGCGATTGAAGAGATACGGGAAAAAACGCGAGACCAGCTACCGGATTGTAGCTATGAACAGCTCTACCCGCCGCGACGGCCGTCCCCTAGAAGAACTCGGCTTCTACAACCCCAGAAATAATGAAACCAGGCTGGATGTTCCAGCGATTGTCAAGCGCCTGCAAGAAGGCGCTCAGCCAACTGACACCGTGCGTGACATCCTGAGAAAAGCGAATGTATTTGAACAAGTCGGAGCCGGAGCCAACGTTGAATCCAGCACAGCAGCAGTCAGCTAGTCCCAACTATTCTGGACTGGTTAAGTTTTTAATTGGGCCTTTTTTAGAGTCGCCCGCGTCTTTGCGAGTTGATTGCGAACTGCACCCGCGCCAATCCCGGGTCTGGGTTCGGCTCGCTTTTGAAGATCCCGATAAAGGGCGGGTTTACGGTAGGGGCGGACGCAATATTCAGGCAATAAGAACTACCCTCGAAGCGGTGGCGCAAACGGCGGGTCAGTCGCTGTACTTAGATATATACGATGGTGAAGCGGGCGATCGCAACTCCGGGCCACCTAGGGGCGATCGCGATCGTTCGGATCGCGATCGTTCCGATCGCGCTAGGCGCGATGGGGGAGACTTCCGACCCCGGAGTGGGCCTCCGTCGCCGACTCCCTTACCTAGCAGAACCCCGAGAGAACAACCTCGCCGTACTAACACACCTACGTTTAGAACGAGCAGAAATACTCCCGGTTATTAACTGTTCTGCTGAATGAGAGACAATTTTAGATTTTAGATTGCCTGTTGTAGACTTTGTGTTACAAACCCCGTTGGATTTGAGATTGCCAGTTTTGCGATCAAACAAAAATGTAAAATTTTAAATCTAAAATCTCAGCGGGATCGGGTAAATCTAAAATCTAAAATCTAAAGTTGTCTGACTTCATCAAAGCAACACGGGATGCGGGAAACTCAGACACAAAGCGTGCTCAGAGGGAAGCGACCCGAGGGACTTCAGTCAAGAGTGTTCTTGAAAATGTGATATAATTTGAGTTGGGAGTAAGAACAAAAAACATCTACGTGTTGAAGCATCCTAGTATCGGAGAAATCCCGGCTCCTATGAAACAACGGTTAGGTTTAAGTCCTGATGTCAGTATGACAGGAAAGAGCAAATAATGGCAGGTTGTGGAGCGTACCGCGTCTTGGCAAGTGTGATGGATTCTGAAAGCATTGAAACAATAAAAGTAAACGCGATTACAACATTGGCAATGTCGGTAGTTGTTTTGAGTGTTTAGGCGGCGTTTGACGGTCGCAGCGAGAGTTTACTCGCGATCGCAGAATCGAGCGTGTCTTTAGACCTGAGAGTGTCAAAGAAGGGAGATTTGATTTGTGCCTCAAGCACCAAATTTATTTGCGATTTAAACAGAAAAGACGCCTGAGATACTAGGTAAAATCTAGTACCGGGCGTCTTTTTGTTCGTAAAACAAAGCTGATTGTTAACTTTTAATTACTTACTTGGAGGAGCTCATGCTGGCATGACTGAAAAACTAACAATAGAGTTACCGAGCAATCAAAGCGCCATGTCGCTGGCCGGAAATCAAGAAGAAAACTTGAAAATTATCTCTAAGCAAACCGGCGCCAACCTGGTAATGCGAGGCCAAGAACTGCTGATTTCCGGCACAAAAACTCAAGTAGAATTGTGTCATAAATTAGTGCGATCGCTCTCCGACTATTGGAAATCCGGCAAAACCATCACCGGAGTAGAAATCCAAACAGCGCGCTACGCATTGGATACCAACCGCCAAGAAGATTTGCAAGACTTGCAACGAGACGTACTCGCCAAAACCCGCCGCGGCGAAGAAATAAGAGCCAAAACCTTCAAGCAGCGGCAGTACGTCCAAGCAGTACGCACCCACGACCTAACATTTTGCATCGGCCCCGCTGGTACTGGAAAAACATTTCTAGCAGCTATTTTGGCAGTGCAAGCACTGTTAAGCAAGCAGTACGAAAAGCTAATTTTAACCAGGCCCGCCGTAGAAGCAGGCGAAAAATTAGGATTTTTGCCTGGAGATTTGCAGCAAAAAGTCGATCCCTATTTGCGCCCGCTTTACGACGCCCTCCAAGAAATAATCGACCCCGAAAAAATGGCCGATTTAATGGAAAGAGGCTTGATCGAAGTAGCTCCTTTAGCTTATATGCGAGGGCGTACTCTCAGCAATGCTTTCGTCATTTTGGACGAAGCTCAAAATACAACACCTGCTCAGATGAAAATGGTGTTGACTCGTCTGGGCTTTCGATCGAAAATGGTAGTGACGGGCGATATCACTCAAACAGATTTGCCACCAAACCAACAGTCGGGACTGTCAGTTGCTCAAAAAATTCTGGGTAACGTTGAAGGCATTGCTTTTTGCGAATTCAATCAGTCAGATGTGGTGAGACACCCGCTAGTACAGCGGATTGTTGCAGCTTACGAATTGCACGAAAAATAGTCAGTTGACAGTTGACAGTTGACAGTTGACAGTTGACAGTTGTTATCGGTTATTTGTTATTTGTTATTTGTTATTTGTTGTTATAATAACTAATAACTAATGCCCAATTCCATAAAAATTGACAGTTGTTATCGGTTATTTGTTATTTGTTGGTTCTAACAACTAATAACTAATGCCCAATGCCCAATTCCCAATTACCTATTTCCAAATTATGCCTAATCTCAAAGAATTCTTAGAAGCTTGCGAAAAATTGGGGACGCTGCGTTTGATCGTGACTAGCAGCGCCGCTGTACTGGAAGTGCGCGGTTCAATTCACAAGCTGTTTTATGCAGAGTTGCCCAAGGGGAAATATGCAAATATGCACGCCGAAATATTTGAGTTTCACCTAAATATGGACAAAATTAAACAAGTGAAATTTGAGACCGGCGAGGCAAAAAGAGGCAACTTTACTACCTATGCAATTCGTTTTCTGGACGAGCAAAATGATGCTGCGTTGAGCGCGTTTTTGCAGTGGGGAAAACCTGGTGAATACGAACCTGGACAGGTGGAAAAATGGCACGAATTAAAAGAACAATACGGGGAGGTTTGGGAACCTGCACCTGTTGAGGCAATTTAAAACTAACAAACAATAAAAAAGGTTGGTAGTGAGGACTTCAGTCCGCAAAAAGAAGGACTTGCATTCCTCATTACCAACTTTTGGTAGTGAGGACTTCAGTCCGCAAAAAGAAGGACTGAAGTCCTCACTACGAACGAATTAGAGCAAAATATAAAGTTAGCTGTTTGAATGTAATTTGGTATGAAGGTAATTTGGGTTTTTTGTCTGGTTTTGGTTGTGTTGCTGTGGGGTGGCGGTGCGAGGGCGGGGGTTTTGGGCGATCGGATTTCCAGTTTTCCCAATTGGGATAGCAAGCCTCCCATCGCCGTAGCTAAGGGAGATTTAGTGTATCCAGACTGGATGGCCGGAAGTTGGAATGTTGCCAGCACTTTAATAGATTTAGCAGCGCCTTTAGCCCCAAATATTGTCACGCCTGGATTTGAAAAAAACCGCCAGTATTTGCAGCAGCCAGTATTGTTTAAAGTTCGATTTCAACCTGAAAAATTTATTGGTTTAATTTCTACTTATACATCTAAAAAAGCTCCTAAAATTGTAGCCGATCGCAATTTTAACGGTTTGAACATCGCCAAAGCCTATTTAGGCAACGGTGGCGTACTTTCCGTGAAAGTCGATCCAAACAATCCCAACCGTCAGATTACCATACTCAAAGGCGATCGCCAACTAATCTCGATTGTCACCAGTCGCGGCACTGAAACGCCGAATCCTCGGGAGTTTGTATCTACAGAAATTTCTCAGCAGGTGTTTCGGGGCGAGACTGATATTTATTTAAACGAAGTGGAAACAACCACAGCTTATCGAGTGATTGGAAGCGGGGAAAATGGATCTTCTGGGAGTAAAAAAATTGTAGCCGATCAGGTGACAGCGATTTATTTATCGCCCCAAGACCCGGATTATTTTGCGGCTGGAGGGCATCCTGTGGCTTTGTACCGATATCGCTTGGAGTTGGTGCCGGGAGAATAGGCTAAGAAGATTGTGAATTATGGCAACTCTATCAGGGCGAATGGCATGGGAACGCATAACACAAGCTATCTCAACTAGGATTAATCCAAAAGCAAGCGACTTTCAAATGTGGGCTGAGTCACAACAGGGCTGGCATCCTACTCAAACACCTAATGGCCCGTTAAAATATATTGATAAAAACGGAGTAACTAGATTAACACTCAAACAGGGAACTCCAAGAGCTCCCGGAAGCAACCACCCTCATGTAGAGCTAAAAAATGCTAAAGGCAGTAGAATCGATCTACAAGGAAAGCTCGTTAACAGAAAAAGCCCAGCTAATCATACTCCTATTGATTGGGACATTTAAAAATGGAACGCTTAAACTACTGGCAATTTCCGGGATTTGAAAATATTTATCTAGAGGATAGCTATGTACTTAGCATTAATGATAAAACATCTATACAAATCCTCTTGGAAGCTGTTCTCACAGAAAATCACTCTCTCTACACTCAACCCTTACCTGAAGAACAGTATTGTTATCGGCGGATGAGCTTAAATTTTCCCTACCCTCAAACCTACGATTTGGTTCTGAACAACATCAGCCCCATTGCAGATCCAGATGGTAGCGTTGATTACGGGAATATAGACGAATTTTTTAGCGCGGATGGCAAATACTATTTAAGAGGGGAATGGGGAGAACTTACTATAGTTTCCGATCCACCCCTACTTTTTGATGTAGAAAACTACCTAATTGTCAAAAACGGCGATAATTTTATTGAAATTAATAAGGAAAAAATTAGTATTTTTGAATGGAAAAGGGAAAGAAAAGGAGTAATCACCTTAGTTTACGAAAACACTTCAGGAAGTCCTTTATCTGTTCAAATTCAGGCAGAGCAAGATCCCGAAGGCTTTGCAGCCGTTTTGGGGTATATGGGTGAAATTGAAAGAGGTTATACAACTGAGTTAACAGGAGGCGATCTGACTTTTGACAAGCTCAAGCAATATTACGCCGCTAATTTGAATCAGGAAAATGTGCAAGCGTTTTCTGTTAAATATCCCAGCTCAACGGGCGATAAATATTTGATTTCGGCAATTACTTCCTAGAATTAAGGTGAAATCTCGATCCAGGCATTGTGAAGTGAGGATTTGAGACATCTCTGCTAATTGTCTTTGTCTTCAGCAATTTTATCGAGATTAAAAAATTCTTCCAACAGTTTGAAAAACTTATCGAGGGCGTCTTTTTCATCAGCAGAGAAGAAGAGAATTATACTGTCCCATCCGTGACTTGACGTAATTTGATATCTTTCTTGTATCCACTCTTGAAATCCATCAAGTTGTTGTTGTTGTTCTGTGTCGGGAAACCCAAGTTCCGCTCTAGCCGTCTCATATCCATCTAAAAATGCGCGCAGGCGGGTAATTGAACACTTGCCCAAATACATACCCGGTCTTTGTTTGATTCTTTGGAGTAAATCAAAAAAGTATTCATTTTTAACATCTAGTTTATTAACATTAACTTCGACCACCATAAAAATAGTCTCCTTTTAAAAATCTTCTTCTGTCACTATAAACCGTAAACCATTAAATATTTTACCGTGAAATTGCAGATTTGTCATCCATTGCTCTTTAGTAAGCCCATCCGGGTGATGGTTATCAAAAATAGTCTCTATATTGTTGATAACTAGAGCGATTCCTTCGTGGCGACCATTTTCTGAAATAGCATCTCTCGGTACGCTATCATCATAAATGCCACTGTTCCTGCCTCTGCCGAATCCAGTGTACAGTTTTATGCGCTTTCCAGGAATTCCTTGACTTGTCAAGTAATCTTTGAGATTGGTGGCGCACTCAACACATTTAAAGTTTTCATGGCGATCGACAATAGCCTTGATTTGCAGTATTTGCTCAGCACTAATTTAACTCATATCCCACCACAACCAACAAATTGATGACTTACGCATCGATGGCCAGAAACCGGGTTTTTTACGAAAAATATTCGCTGTAGCCCGCAGATTCGGTAAAAAACCCGGTTTGTGGGATGGGCGTCCCGCCCGTGCAGAAAGGACGGGCGGGACGCCCATCCCACAACAATCATCGAGCGTGTAAGTTATTAAATTTTCATTCCTTAGTCGCAGTGTACCCAACCTAAAAATTCACCTAAAAAAATTAGAAGGTGAAAAATTAGTTTTTCACCTTCTAACTTGCGACTTTCCGATTTCGGGTTACTGCACAAACTTCTTGAATGCCAGTGTCACGTTGTGGCCGCCAAACCCAAAGGAATTCGACAGCGCCACATCAACTTTTAGATCGCGACTTGTATGGGGAACATAATCTAAATCGCACTCAGGATCGGGATTTTCTAGATTGATTGTCGGCGGGACTTTATCGTTGGCGATCGCCATTACCGTCGCCACCGCCTCAATTCCCCCGGAACCGCCCAAAAGATGGCCTGTCATGGACTTGGTAGAACTAATTGCTACTTTGTAAGCGCTTTCTCCCAAAACCTTCTTAATTGCCTTGGTTTCCGTAGAATCGTTGGGAAGCGTGCTCGTGCCGTGAGCGTTGATATAGCTCACTCGATCCGGCGTCAAACCCGCATCCTTGAGGGCTAAAGCGATCGCCCGCGATGCACCTTCGCCCCCCGGTACTGGGGATGTCATGTGGTACGCATCGCAGGTTAAACCGTAGCCGACGATTTCTGCGTAAATTCGGGCGCCTCGTGCCAAAGCGTGTTCCATTTCTTCTAAAAGCAGAATGCCAGCGCCTTCGCCGACGACAAAACCATCACGATCGCGATCGAACGGACGGCAAGCATGAGTCGGGTCATCATTGCGAGTCGAAAGCGCCCTCGCCGCAGCAAAACCCGCCACGCACAAAGGTGTCACCGCCGCTTCGGTACCGCCGCAAATCATGGCTTGGGCATAACCGCCCTGAACTAGGCGAAACGCATCGCCCACCGCGTTTGAGCCGGCAGCGCAGGCTGTCACCGTGCAAGAGTTCGGCCCCTTGGCGCCCGTTTGAATCGCCGTCAGGCCTGCGGCCATATTCGCAATCATCATCGGAATCATAAACGGGCTGCATCGATCGGGGCCGCGAGTCAGATAAATTTCTTGCTGGTCTTCTAAAACCTTCAGCCCGCCAATGCCGGTGCCAAGAATGACACCCACCTGTTCTGCGTTCAGGTCGTTAATCTCAAACTTCGCATCAGCCAGAGCTTGTTTGCTCGCTGATACCCCAAATTGAGCAAAGCGATCCATCCGCTTTGCTTCCTTGCGCTCTAAATACTCGTGAGGGTCGTAACCCTTCACCTCTCCAGCAATCCGGCAGTCGTGCCGCGACGCATCGAACAAGGTGATCGGGCCGATGCCATTCTTCCCGGCCAGCAACCCGTCCCAATATTCAGACAAGGTATTGCCGATCGGTGTAATCGCGCCGAGACCCGTGATAACAACGCGCTTACGCTCTAAATTTGTCATGATTTCAGTTTCAAAAAATTAAACACCCAGAACGCAGAACAAAAGAGGAGTTGTTAGTTTTATAACTTCTCTCCTCTTAGGGGAAAAGACAGGTATTTTATGCTTTTGGAGCTGCAAGTTTGCTGCTGATGAAATCTACAGAAGCTTGAACCGTGGTAATTGCTTCGGCTGCTTCGTCGGGAATTTCAATATCAAACTCTTCTTCCAATGCCATTACCAGCTCTACTGTATCTAGGGAATCTGCTCCTAAATCGTTAGCAAAGTTGGCTTCGGGCTTGACTTCGGTGGGATCGACTTCTAGTTGATCGGCCACAATTTTCTTGACTCTAGCAAAAATGTCGTCTTGACTCATAACATCGTGTCCTCATTGGTTGCTGCGTATCTAATCTTATCCGAAAGGGGGATCTGCAAGAGGAAGGCTTGCCGCTTTTCTAACTGACCCTTGGTGTGGGGTGATGGGGTGATGGGGTGATGGGTGATGGGTGATGGGTGATGGGTGATGGGGTGATGGAGTGATGAATTTCCGAAGCTCTTGAGTCATCCCTCTGACTCCCTCTCTTTCTCCCCATTCCCCTCTCCCCTACGTTATGTTGCGCGATTCTGCATCACTAGGCCCTTACGGTCGAGGCCGCGGTGTAGGTCGATCAGGGCGGTAATGCAGACGAATCGATTATCAATAATTCACGCTGAATTTTCGATCGGTCTAATTGCCAGAGGCTCCTTTAATTTGGGTTTGAATTAGATGATTGATGGGCTGAATGCTTTGCCATCGGAGGATAAAGCCAGAGCTTGAACAACCGTGTTATCTGAGGCATGACGACCCAAGTCATCAACGGCATCATGATTGCAATGCTGACAAGGGTTACTAGCCAAGTAGGGAGTCCGTTTGTGATTGGTTTCAACAGAATGGGCATCAGAGAAATCATTGGATAAATACCGATCGCGCTGACGATCGCAGTTTTCCATTTTGGCGGTGGCGCAACATTCGGCATTTCAGGTAAAGCAAACCAAGCTTCTAATCCATTCACTCGCGATACTCTGGGCGTTTCTGTGAGGGCATCTGCCAGTGCAATCCAACCTTGGCAAATTGGAGAGTTTTCCCATTCCTGTAAATGAATCAGCGTGTCGAATCGCATAATTAGTTGCCATTCACCGCCTCGATTGTTGGGGTAGAGAACTTCGCCGCGTGACGACTCCACACACTAATGCTTTGCATATAGTGTGGGCTTCTCCAGACTCCGGAGAGTAGAGAGAACTTCCTTCGAGGTACTATCAGTTGTAGAACGGCCCACAACAACTTTCCCTCTACGGCGATTTATAGTCGGGAACTCGCCCAGCCCGACTCTTTTGATATTGATAGCGGCGTTGATGTCCCTATCAACCCTCATATTTTCTACCTCATCCCAATACTCTCGAATGCTGCAATCGGTGAAGATGAACTCATCACGATATGCAAGTAGTTGGGATGTGTAGGCGGGGTTCACTCCAATCACGACGGCTCCAGCTTTTGCAGCTATGTATTCCAGGATTGTGAAGAATTGCCCAAACGCGGCATCGTTCCAGGACTTGTTTAGTCCAGACTTAGCCGATTGCCCGTTCGGCAGGTACTTTCCCTGCTCATCTTGTTTTGCGCCATTGCGCTTGCTCAGCCCTTTCAGGTTGAGATTCTCGTGAAAGAATACTGTTTTACCCGTCCTCACAACCTTGTGAGCGGTTTTGAAGGCATGGTCGCGTCTAGCCCTCGCAATGCGTTGATGTTCTCTAGCTTCACGATGAGCCAACTTGCGACGGGAACGACTTCCTTTTTTCTTAGCCGCCTTGCGATGAGACACTTTAGCCAACCGCTTCTCAGACTTGCGAAACGACTTCAGAGATGGCAATTTTTCACCCTCAGAGGTCGCCAGGTAGTCATCTTCATGCAAAACTGCATCCATACCCAAAGCAGTATCCCAGTTCAGATCGACCCCATCAGATTTGATAGGCACAGTTGGATCTTCTAGTCGCAGGTTGACATACCAACTATCTGCCTTTTCGATCGGTTGCACCTGCTTCAAGATTGCGCCATCTGGAAGATCTCTGTGCATCCGCACTTTTAGCAGTCTCAGCTTAGGTATCTTGACGAACAGATATTTGCCACCTAACGAACAAGAATGCAATTCGACTCCAGCACCCTCAAACACCATGGAGCGAAATCGGTCAGCAGACTTGAAGCGAGGTTTACCACTCCGTTTGCCAGTACTGTCACCTGCAATAAATCGTTCAAACGCCTTATCAACTCGCTTACAAACCTCCTGCAACGTGTTAGCCGGAACCCGTGAGAAGTCCAACAACTCAGATGACCAACCGACCGTAACTAGATCTGTTTTGATGTCAGGCAGGTATTTTTTCTGACTGTAATAGTTGGGCTGATCCCGTAGCTCAGGCAAGTGGCAGATCAAAGGGCAAGCGTTGACATAAGAGCGATTACATTCCCACCAGTCAAACCTATCTCCTAGTTGACGGTTGTACCAATACTGGCAAGTCCGCAACCAGAGATTAAGCTCTAGCTTCTGTTCAGTTGTGGGAAGTGCTTTGTACTGGTAGGTGTATTTCATGTCATTATTGTAATTGATATTGCCTTGCGGTGCAAGCCATGAAATATGACGATTCCATCAATATTAGACTGCCAAAAACAGAGAAGAAAATTCTAGATAATTACTGTAAGCGGGTGAAGCGCAATAAAACCACTGTAAGCGGGTGAAGCGCAATAAAACCGATGTCATCCGAGAGTTTATTCGTTCATTGCCAGAGCGGTAGTTTGTTCGTCTCGTCGTCGATGTCTTTCCTGTTGGCTACGCCAATTTGGTCAGACACCACTCCTCGACTCACGCGCATTCCTCTCGCGCCAAATCAAAGATTATGGCGTGAGGCTCCTGCTGCTCTAGCTAAATAGCCCGGAAATGTACTGGCTGCTAGGGTGACACCTCGGACGGCTGCCTCAAAGTCGGCTTCAGATCCTGGTTTAACGCGACGCGCGATCGCCACGACAGCAGGTGCGGAATGTTCTTTCATAGAATGTAAATGCTAAAAGGTAAAAACGGTGCGGAGTGTTCCAGTTACGATCGTGCCATTGCTGTTTTGATTGGCAGGATGAGTGATGACCTGGATCAACGGAGTGATCCGAATATTGTTGGCTAGCGGAAAGTTGTAGAACGCTTCAATATTTGTTTGTGTTGCGTTTCCTACCTCTGTCAAAATGAAAGGCTGAACGACACCCAGTCCAGCTAAATCACCTTTGACGAACAAATTCTGAAGAGAAACGCCAGCAGACCAATAACTAGGGCGAATATCCCCGATCGTCGTATCAGGATAGGAAGCGTAACCATAGCGCCCAAAGATGCCAAGCCGTGATGTGATTGCCCAATCAAAGTTTGCGCCAACAGACTGAAAATTGCTGCCAAGAACTTCTCCGCCGCTGTACTGCAAGCGGGCCGAGAAGGAGCTTGTCGGTGCATATTCTAGTTCCACAACGCCCATGTAGGGATCGCCAAACAATCCGCCTCTTGCGCCGCCTCCTGCGATCGGAAAAAGCCGAATATCTCCAGGACTGCCACCGCCAAAGAAGCTTTGATTTTCGGGCAAACTTTCTTCTGAATTACTGGCAATGTAAACTGCACGCAGCCTTAAAGCACCTTGATTCGGCTTCCAGTCGATCGCAGCGCCCGCACCTCCCGGCCTAGGTAACAGAACAAAATTGTTGATGAGGGATTGAGTCGAAAAATCTCGAAAGCTAACGTTCGCGAATCGATTTTTATCAACAAAATCACCCGCAACCATTCTTGCCCCGACAGTCACGCTGAGATCCTTAGTAGGAGCAAAAGAATAGTACAAACGAGCAAGAGATATTTGCGTTGTGCCAGGAATCGCGAAATCTAAGGTACTCCCTAAATTCGGTTCTAGAAATCCAGCCGCATTATCGTTAGTTCCAGGACTCCCAGCCAGTAGGCGAAGTTTTAGTAAGTCAGTACCTTTGAAACTGGTATTTAGATCCAAACTGAGGCGGTACAAAGCGGTCGGATTCGGTCGATCGCGCGTGACGATCGCACCTCTAGGACTAATCACTCGATCTCCACTAAATCCGCCTGCATTGACTGCAAAAATTGCTTGTCCTGATAGTTTCGTCGTCGTTGAAAATTGCTGAGATTCCAATCTGTTCGCTTCAGTTTCTAGACCCTCAACTCGATCGCGTAAAGCAGTTAACTCAGTCGTAAATGCTTGCTGAAGACGTTCTACAGCCATCAAATCGTCGCGAGTTAACCCATCGATCGTGTTGATCCGTTCTAAGCAAGCATTCAGCGCTACTGCGAATTCTTGACGAGAAAGTGCTTGTTCGCCTCTAAACCGTTTTTCTGAATCACCAGCAATGCAGCCGTATTTTTCGACGAGCGATCGCACTGCTGAAAATGCCCAACTGGATGGAAGTACATCTGCAAGTTGATCGACCGATGGCATGATTTCTGGCTGCAAGTTCGTTGAGTCCACAGAATCAGCGGCAGATGGAAGCACATCTGCAAGTCGATCGACCGATGGCATGATTTCTGGCTGCAAGTTCGTTGAGTCCACAGAATCAGCGGCAGATGGAAGCACATCTGCAAGTCGATCGACCGACGGAATTATTTCTGGTTGCAAGTTCGTTGAGTCCACAGAATCAGCGGCAGATGGAAGCACATCTGCAAGTCGATCGACCGACGGAATGATTTCTGGCTGTAAGTTCGTTGAGATCGCAGAATCAGCGGAAGCTGTCTGAGCTAGGGTAGAAGAGCAATCTATCCAAAGTCCCAAGCCCAAAGCCAACACTGTGTAAAGTCCTAATTGCTTCATTTCTACAGCCGATTGCCCCAGTAGCTGAGTTCCTGGTAGAGCTGCCCAACCGCTGGGCCTTCTGGCGTTTCCCAGTCTTTCATGATTTCTGAAGCAACCGATGCCCAAGAAACCATAACGGCTCCTGCTTGAGTCATGCGTAGCAGCGCTGCTGTTTCATTCAACTGAGTATCAGATCCAGAAACATCTACCACGACATAAGCTTCGTAACCTGCTTCCAGTAAATCGAGTGTCAGTTGCAGCGTGCAGATATCTAGAGAAATTCCACCTAGCAGAACTTTCTTACGCCCGATCGCAGCTAATTTATCCCGAAACGTGGGTTCATCCCAAGCGCTGGGCGTATGACGCTCGATCCGAATCGCACGATCGGCATGGGCAACGACTTCCGAAAAGAACTTACCTCGAAATCCGCCTTCTTCTCCCAGCATAATTGTTGGAATATCGAAGATATTTGAAAGGCGAGTAAAAGCTTCTGCGTTCTTTCGTAATAAGTCATGATTAATCGTCTTCAGTCCTGGCAAAAATCCGTCTAGGAAGTCAACCAAAACCACAACGCAATTATCGCGAGTTAGTTTTTCACAATAGTTCATGGTAAGTCTCTTAAGTTTCCTTTGTTGCTTTCCTAGTTTTCAAGAAGCCTGTCAATCGCCGCCAATTGGCTTTTGCTACTTTCCACTGAAAAATCAGATGGACTGCAATAAAAGCGAGAAAGGTATAAGCCAGCCAAAAATGGAGCGATCGACCCAAATCGACCATTGCATCATTTTGCGGAAACAAATCTGGCAGCAGCAGCCCGAAAAATTTGACGTTGTTCGATCGAAAAGAATTAGAAAAGAAAAAACCTGCGATCGGGACTGCCCACATGAACACATACATCAATGCGTGCAATGCGAAATTTCTCCACCATTGCGGCGAGAACTTTGGCAATCGCTTCATGTATTTCTTCCACATCACCTGAATCAGCGTCAAAATTCGCCAGGTGAGCAATGCCATTGTCAGAACACCGATCGACTTATGAAAGTCATAAAGCAATCCTCGAACCGGAGTTCTAGGCAACCGCGCCATGAACGTGCCACCGACAAATAGAATCAGATAGCAGCCTGCCATCCACCAATGAACGGACATCAATCGTTGGAAAGCAGAATTGAGCCTTGGCTTTTTGACGGTTGCGTTTTGAAGTGAACTCATGCTGAATGCCTCTTACAGAATGCCACCATTAACTTGAATCGTTTGCCCATTAACCCATCGCGCTGCATCCGATGCCAAAAATGCAACGACATCAGCGATGTCAGCAGGTTGCCCCAATCGACCGAGCGGCGTGGATTGCACCAGATGATCTAGCGCATCCGCAGGCATGATCAATCCGTCTGTATTCGTGACTCCAGGAGCAACGAGATTAACCGTAATTCCCCGATGTCCGAGTTCTTTGGAAAGCGCAAAACTAAATTGCTCGATCGCGGCTTTACTTGCAGCATAAACGCCACCCGTTGGGATACTCTGCCGCGTTGCACCACTCGATAAACTGATGATTCGTCCACAATCGCTTAAATGTTGTGCCGCCGTTTGTAAGGCAAAGAATGTTCCTTTCGCATTCGTGTTGAAGACTTTATCAAAATCAGCTTCGGTGATGTCTGTGGTGAGCTTGTAGACTGAAACGCCTACGTTGTTCACGACGATATCAACATGACCAAAGGCGTGAATTACTTTTTCAAACAGCGATCGCGTTTCTGCAAGGTTGCTGATGTCTGATTGAATCGCAATTGCATCAACTCCAAAGGCTTTGATTGATTCAACAACAGCCTCCGCTTTGTCGCGATTGCCTGCATAGGTCAAAGCAACGGTTGCACCTTCATGCCCTAAACGTTCCGCGATCGCTTTGCCAATTCCGCGCGATCCACCTGTCACTATCGCCACTTTTCCAGTTAGAGATGACATAACATTACTCCTAAAATGCCTGCATGATACTGAGAATCACTATTATTCGTACTGATGATGGGAGCCATCACAGAATGGAGCATTTCCAGTATGTTTGCAGAGACAGAGTGCAACTTTCTTCTTCTCAGTTAGCTCAAACTTGTTTGGAACAAAACCAGTTCCTTTGTGAGCGCCATTGCAAAACGGTTGATTACTAGAATGTCCACAGCTACACCAGAAATAAGTTCCTGGCTCAAGTTCTAGAACGGTTGGCTTCTTATCGACAATCACAGGCTGTAACTCAGCACCCATCGTATTTTACTGAATAGAGGTTGAAACCGAACCTAAAGTAAAGCGCCGATTTATTAATAAAATCTTAAGACAATTGCTTGGTCGCTGTCTTTCCTTTTCTTGCTCTCATTTTGCTGAATCTTGCACTAATCCATAAAAAGTTACTTTTGGTCTCGATAAGCCCTAGGAGAGGTATGGAGATATTGGCGAAAGACAGTAGAGAATCTGCTTTGATGACAAAAGCCTGTGCGGTAAGCAATTTCTGCGATCGATAAATCCGTCATCTTTAACAAATGTTTCGCACGTTCTAACCGTTGACGCACAATGTAAGCATGAGGGGTTAATCCCATTGACTGTTTGAACAAACGCACGAAGTAGTATGAGCTAATTTGCACCAATTGAGCCAGGGTATCAATCGAGAGATCCTCATCTAAATGAGCATGAATATAGTCGATCGCAGTGTCTAACTTTGATTGACTCAATCCATTTACTCCTTTTTGCGTTTCTACAGCAACTGTCGAGTAGTGCCGTAATAAATGAGCCGCTAGCATTGTTGCCGCCGCGTCTGCATAAAGCGCATCAATCTCAGTGCCACTCACAACAGCAGACTTGAGAGTCAGTCCAAGTTGAAGCAGGAAAGGATCGTGCGGATGAAAAGAGGGAATGATTTCAACCAGATCGGGATCGATGCGATCGTGAGCAAAGTGGCTCACAAATTCTGGTTCAAGATACAGGTGTAAGATTTGGGCTGGATCGACAACGCGAATCGTGCGATAGAGTCCAGCAGGGTTAATACAAAACACTTCGCCTTCAGTAAAGCGATCGCTTTTGACCTGACGATCGATTACGCGCTCTAGTCGAGCAGGCGCACCTAAATTCAGACCGATAACGTGCTTTGATAATGTATGCTCAGGGCATTCAACTGACGGAAGTTGATAGTAAGAAACGTTGAGATGCTTCCATTTCAACTCGGTGCTACTCGCTTGAGGAGCATACGGGAGAACCCGAATCATCTCTTTTTCTCGAATTGGGTTAATCACCAAAGCTGAATTTTTTCCCATTAGAGTTCTCCTAAAGATAAGTCACGATCTCGATTGACGGAGTTGGTAGAATATGAATAGGTTCATATTTCGGTATGATGTCAAATATTATACCTGCTTGGTTATTCTTGTGTTGCCTATGACTTATTGATTTGAATCATTTATTCTAACATAATTTATGTATTACTCAGACGAAATTACTGCTTTAATGCTCCAACATCATCAGTCTTTATCTGAAAAAGACCAAAGAAGATATGCAGCGATAGAAGCCGTAAAACTTGGTCGTGGTGGAATCATTTACATAGCCCGAGTTTTGGGAGTAGATAGGAATACAATAGCCAAGGAAATTAAGGAGTTAAAAAATAAATCAGAACCCACCTTGAATCAACAAAGAATTCGCTGACCTGGGGGAGGAAGAAAAACTAGGGCGTCGGTTCAGTATTAAAGGTTGACACAAGCGACATAGTATGTATGTTGATGTAGACCTTGGCCGGGCTCTCGCATGAGGACAAAAAAATGGTTGGCGATCGCGATCTACTGTCACCCTCATCCTTCGCCCTACATAATACATATTTCGTTCTTTTTGTCAAA
>NZ_JAEQCF010000121.1:0-30141 GCF_020738625.1 Microcoleus sp. PH2017_09_SFU_O_A | reverse complement strand
AATGGGATAGAGAGCTGCGTAGTTCAGCCAAGGCGGGTCAATCCGCTCGAAGTGAAAGCGAAAGGGGAGGGACTGGAAGCCTCCCATGTCATGTAATAGGTGACTATACTTTTACCAGCTATCAGGTAAAATGTGAAATCGTTCCAAAAGCTTAAAATCAAAAATCTACAATACACATATGCCTAGAACACCCAGCGAATATTCCGTGCACCTGCTGCTTGATGGCGGCCACCGCGAAGAAATCCGTTTTGCAACTCTGCCGGATTTTCAACAGTGGTATAAAACCCTGGTTCCCAAACAAGATTCGTCAGAATTTGTCAATGTTCCGATCAAAAATATTCAAGGAGAATACATGGTAGTTCGCCCTTCCAGTATTCTCGCAATTCGCGTAGAACCGCTGTTTAGTTCTAGTCTCGAACGATACGATGAATAATCGACTAGGAAAGTTATCAATTGATTAGGGAAATTTAGAAGTTGAGCAAGATTTTTCGTTATCAGCTATTGGCGATCGCCTGTTGTGTTTTAGCGATCGCATTTTCTGTTCCCGCGATCGCAATTCCGGCGCTGCAACAAATTAGTGTAAGTCAATTACAACCGAGTGAGTTGGAGTCGATCGCCTTTGACGCTCAAATCTGGGGCGAAAATGGCAAGCCGGGGGATAAACAATTGCTGTTAAAGTCGATCGACTACAGCCTCGGTTATCTTAACTCCCAAGCTGCTGCTAGTGCTTACAGTCGCTATCGAGTCTCAGGTATTACGCGCGATCGAGTTCGGCGATCGCTCGATCGATTCCGCCAATTAGTTGTCAGTTCTACAACTCCAACACAACTCCAGGAATCTGTCAAGCGGGAGTTTGTGTTTTATAAGTCGATCGGCAAAGACAACAAAGGAACAGTAGCATTTACAGGTTATTTCGAGCCGACTTACCAAGCCTCTCGCACCCCTAATTCCGAATACCGTTATCCCCTGTACAAGGCACCGCCAAACCTCGGTTCTTGGCGCAAACCTCACCCAACTAGATTGGAATTGGAAGGTGCGGATGCTTTGCAGGGAAGCAAAGGATTGTTGCGGGGATTGGAATTAGTCTGGTTGCGCGATCGCTTCCAAGCATTTCTCGTCCACGTCCAAGGTTCGGCGAAGTTGCAGTTAGCAGACGGCGGCGTGATGACAGTGGGTTTCGCGGGGAAAACCAGTCAGAGTTATACAGGTGTCGGGCGAGAATTAGTTAAGGACGGCAAGTTTACTTTAGAACAGCTAACATTGCCGAAACTCAACGAATATTTTAGCAAGTTTCCGGCAGATATGGACAAGTATTTGCCGAAGAATCAAAGCTTTGTCTTCTTTCAGGATACTAAAGGTGCACCTGCTACCGGCAGCATTGGAGTGCCCGTAACTGCCGAAAGGTCGATCGCCACTGATAAAGTGTTAATGCCTCCCGGCGCCCTAGCATTAATTAGCACGAAACTGCCCTATCCCAATGCGGCGGGGAAACTCGAACAAAATGCCGTTAATCGGTTTGTTTTGGATCAAGATACGGGCGGTGCAATTAAAGGCGCGGGGAGAGTTGACGTATTTATGGGCACGGGGAACCTGGCGGGCGATCGGGCGGGTTATATCAACTCGACTGGAGAACTGTATTATCCGCTATTAAAGTAGAAAGCGAGTGGCCAGAAACCGGGTTTTTACGAAAAATATTCGCCATCATCGATAGATTAGGAAAAAACCCGGTTTCTTTGATTTTCACGAGTGGCCAGAAACCGGGTTTTTACGAAAAATATTCGCCATCATCGATAGATCAGGAAAAAACCCGGTTTCTTTGATTTTCATGAGTACCCAGCAAACCAGACTAAAATAGAAACAACCCCACCCATCCCAACCCGAAAAATGCTAAACAAAATTTGGCAATTCCTCAAACAACTAATCCAGCGCTTATTGGGGAAAACACCTCCACCACCTGCGCCGCCGCCACCCCGCCCCACCCTAACTGACGCGGAATACGAGTCGAAATTCATGGAAATCCTGGAAGGGGTGAATGTCGGCTGGAGTCGAGGGGATGTAGCGGGTTTCTTAATCGCCAAACGCCTGAGAGATAGTGAATTGGCGGCTTGGTTGCGACGGTTTGGGACTGGATTGTTTGAGGGCGAATATGATGACACAGCCCCTACAGATGCGGTGGCTGCGCTTCAGGAATTGGGGCGCAGGCTGGAATTGTTGGGTAGAATTCGCAGCGGGGAATTGTCGGAGGTGGCGGGGGATACTGGGCGGGAGATTTTGACGCGATTTCCGCTGCCGGTGGTTGAGGATGATGCTGGTGGGTATGGGAATGTGATTGAGGCGGTGTTTGTTGGGGATGGTTTGGGTGTTTCTGGGGATGGGAATCGCAGGGATGCGGAGGGTGCGTAGGATTTATATAGCAGGCTAAGAATTTAATAGACTCAGAGCGATCGGCATGATATTCTTAGCAATTAAGCGCCGCATCCGTCGCTAATTTTCACACACTCAAATAAGACGAAAGAGGACTGAAGTCCTCACTACAAACTTAAATCGTAATGGCACAAGTAATCGGCATTGACTTAGGCGGCACCGCAATTAAACTCGGCAGATTTAGCGCAGACGGCGTTTGTCACCAATCCTTAACAGTCCCAACGCCTCAACCCGCTACTCCAGAAGCCGTCTTAGCCGCCATCACCGATGCTATTTTACAACTTCAAACTCCCCCCCTTCTTAAGGGGGTTGAACTTCAAACTCCCCCCCTTCTTAAGGGGGGGCTGGGGGGGGATCGAATATGTGCGATCGGCATTGGCACACCAGGCCCAGCAGACGCAGCAGGCAGAATAGCCCGAGTCGCAATCAACCTCAAAAACTGGCACAACGTCCCCCTAGCTGACTGGTTGGAAGCCAAAACCGGATTGCCGACAATATTAGCAAATGATGCCAATTGTGCCGGATTGGGAGAAGCTTGGTTAGGGGCAGGAAAGCACTTTAAAAACCTGATTTTACTGACATTAGGAACAGGAGTCGGCGGTGCAGTTATCCTAGATGGCAAACTATTTTCAGGCCATCTAGGTGCAGCCGGAGAATTAGGATTAATTTCGATTAATCCCGACGGCCCAGAGTGTAATAGTGGCAATCACGGTTCTTTAGAACAGTACATTTCCGTGCTAGCAATTCGTCGCGATACTGGCTTGGAACCGCTAGAATTAGCCAATTTAGCTAAGTCTGGAGATGCTAAAGCTTTAGAATTTTGGAGAAATTATGGTCGCTATCTCGGTATCGGCTTAGCAAGTCTAATTTATATTTTAACACCAGAAGCTATTATTATCGGTGGCGGAATTAGTGCAGGTGCCGAGTTTTTCTTGCCAGCAGTTCAAACGGAAATTGAGCGGCGCGTGCTGCCGAGTTCTCGGGAAGGTTTGCAGTTATTGGTTGCTGAATTGGGCAATCAAGCAGGTATGGTAGGCGCAGCAAAATTAGCTTGGCAAATCGCTCTTATGACAGTTGACAGTTGACAGTTGACAGTTGACAGTTAGTTGTAGGGGCAGTGCCCCCGTGCCTGCCCTCTTAGCTGACAGTTGACCAATGACTAATGACTAATGACTGATGACCAATGACTAACGACTAATAACTTCTTCATGGCAGAGAGTGCCCAGTTATATTTTTAATATATTCCTGAATTTTTAGATAAGTGTCCGAGTTGCCTTCGCGCATGATAATAATATTAGTAGCGCTGTCAGGCAGGTAAAAGCTGATTAAGCGACCGTTCTGTTCGCTAGCAAAAGAGCTAATTCGACTCAGATCGATCGCAAATTCTTTGCGCTCGTAATTAATTTTAATCCAGGAACCTTTAGAATTGCGATCGACCGTTTTTTTGATGTATTCGAGAATTTGCTTGTAAGCCTCATAATTCCCTTGGGGATTGAGAATAATCGGCAGACTGCTATTCGGCAGCCAAAATGTAATACGCTTGTTATCCGGTTCGCTAGAAAAAGCACTAATAGTGTCAAGGTCAATTATGTATGTATTTTTCTCATAAGTAATTTTGCTCCAGTAAGCCACAACACAAAACCTCCTCAAACCTGCGTTTCCTGGTATTTTAGGATAGTTTGACAACTCATACAATTTTAGATTTTAGATTTTAGATTTTAGATTTTAGAATTGGGAATGACAGATGACTATCGGGGTTTGGATCTTACCTACAGTTGCATTCTTTTGTAAAACTGGTATCACCCTGGAAATCTTAGCTAAAAAGTTAAGTAAAAATTATCAGCATTTTTACCTTCTGCCTTTTGCCTCCCGAAGGCTACACTGGCAGACAAGTCTGCCTTCAGCCTTAGGATATTAGCCGCCCAGCCCTATACGGCGGGCTGGGGGTAAGGTTTTTCAGTAGTTGAGAATGCTCCCCGATATCCTGTCTGGTAAATGCAACCCGAATCAAATCCTATTGTTGGGTTGGGCGGGTTTTCTACAGATATTGTCTGCCCGATTTGAATATTGCGTGCTCTGGCCCGCCCTACAGACATCCAATATATCAAAACTAATCGATCGCAGATAAGATGAGATCAGGCTCCTGCAAGTTTCCCTGCTACTAAGTCGCGGGCCTCAGCTTCTAAAACATCCTGCTTTCCCTGAGAGCTCGCTGCCTGGATAAACCCCTGAAACAAAGGGTGAGGGGAACTAGGCCTAGATTGGAATTCGGGGTGAAATTGACTGGCGATGAAAAAGGGATGGTTGGGCAATTCGATCATTTCTACGAGTCGGCCGTCGGGAGATGTGCCGGATACTACATAGCCTGATTCTAAGAAAAGATTGCGGTAGGCATTGTTGAACTCGTATCGGTGGCGATGCCGCTCGTAAATCACTTCTTTTTGATACAGTTTGAAAGCGAGGGTGTCCGGGTTTACACGGCACGGATACAAACCCAGTCGCATCGTACCGCCCAAATCGATTACATCTTGCTGTTCTGGCAATAAATTAATTACTGCATTTGCTGTATCCGGGTTGAATTCAGCGCTGTTGGCATCCTGTAGTTGGGCGGTGTTGCGCGCCCATTCGATCACAGCACACTGCATCCCCAAACACAATCCCAAAAATGGTATTTTATGGTGTTTGGCATATTGAATCGCAGCTATTTTGCCGTCAACTCCCCGAATCCCAAAACCTCCGGGCACAACAATGCCGTTGATATTTTGGAGATAGTTTTCGATGTTTCCCGATTCTAAATCTTCTGAGTTGATCCAGTGCAAATTTAGGTCGCAGCCGATCGAGATTGCCGCGTGCCGCAAAGCTTCCACCACCGAAAGATAAGCATCGTTCAACCGCACGTATTTGCCAACCAAAGCAATCTCAATCTTGTGGCTGGGGCTATACAGCCGTTTGACTAAGGTTTGCCACTGAGTCAAATCGGGTGGCCGCTGTTCGAGTTGCAGCAAATTGATGGTTTGTTCCGCCAAACCTTCCTGTTCCATCATCAGCGGTACTTCGTAGATACTTTTGGCATCTTGAGCTGTGATGACGCATTCTTCGGGTACGTTGCAGAATTCCGACAATTTTTGTTTGAGGCCCAGAGGTAAAGGTCGATCGCACCTACAGACTAAAATATCTGGTTGAATGCCTATAGACCGCAACTCCTTAACCGAGTGCTGAGTCGGTTTAGTCTTCATCTCTCCAGCCGACGGAATCCAAGGTATCAGCGTCACGTGCATATACACAACATTTTGCCGTCCGACAGCCTTGCGAAACTGGCGAATTGCTTCCAAAAACGGTAAAGATTCAATATCTCCCACGGTGCCGCCGATTTCCGTAATCACCACGTCAGGATTAGTATTTTTTGCTACCCGAAAAATACGCTCTTTAATCTCGTTAGTGATGTGGGGAATCACCTGCACCGTGCTCCCTTGATACTCGCCGCGGCGTTCTTTATTGATCACCGCTTGATAAATGGCACCCGTGGTGACACTGTTCAGGCGAGACATGGAAGTATCGGTAAAACGCTCGTAGTGCCCCAAATCCAGGTCAGTTTCCGCACCGTCTTCGGTGACGAATACTTCTCCGTGCTGAAACGGGCTGAGAGTACCAGGGTCAACGTTAATATAGGGGTCTAGCTTCAAAATCGAGACTGAGTAGTCCCTGGACTTCAATAGGCGACCGAGGGAAGAAGCGACAATTCCCTTGCCGATACTGGAAACCACGCCGCCGGTCACAAACACAAATTTGGTCATAGATTTTCGACTTTAGATCTTTCTAGTTAAGAAGGTAACACTCAAATCTAAGAGCTAAAATCCAAAATTGTCCAGCAGGGTTTGAGCCTTTCTCAACTACGGGTGCGGATACGACGAGTCGCCCATTAGCTGAATCGGGCGGTTGGCATGGGTTTGGAGTGCGATCGCCCATTTCCCAACTGTTGATTGTTCCTGAGTTCGCTGTTAGAGACCAAGGGCGAACCAGAAACCAAGGCTTCTTTTATCTCGATCGAGAATATGTCTGCAACTTAGCCATCAAATCTGACACACTGGTCAAATCTAAAACTGCTTCTCCTAAATTCTCTAATTGTTCAGCGGATAACTGACTGATGCGAGTTTGGATCTCCGGCGACAGCGGGCAGACACGGCGCTCCAACAGCGACACAACTAACTGCTGTAACTGCTGCTTTCCTTGTTCGATACCTTGTTCGATACCTTGTTCGATACCTTGTCTGATGCCTTGTTCGATGCCGATTCTGGTCGCTTTGGTAATTGCACCGCGCTGGTCTTGAATGAAAATTTCTCGCCTTTCTAAATCTTCCAATTCATCAGGATCTAGATTGGCTTCATTGGCAATTCCAAAAGCTTTGCGGAGTTCCGGTACATTCCCCAACTCTTCCGGGACAGACCTTAACGTCCGAGCCGTTTTCATGAAATATATCCACTTGTCAGTCAGTGTCTCTAATTCTTCTAATGTTTTGTTAAATTTTGGTAATTCAACAAAAACAAATTCTAACTCTTCGGCTAAATAATCGATTCGATTGTTTTTCTCTTTGATACAAAACCGCGAAATTACTGTTTCGAGATGCTCAAACATTTGGAAATCGGTAATTGTCAGGGCAATTACTGGATTCAATAAATCATAGTTTTCTCCACTTTTTAATTGAACTGAGTAAGCTTTAGTAGCATTATACAGAATCCGCTTTTCAAAGGATTCTACGTTCAATACCTGCATTTCAATTATCACTGTTTTGCTGCCACCAATTTTAGCTTTGACATCCAAATAAGTATTCTTTACTCCTTTGATTTTGGGAGCCAAATAAGGGTCAAGAATTTCTAAGTCTTCGATGACGGGATTTGATTCATATAGAATTGCATTTAAGAAGCTAATCAAAATGTCTTTGCTGTCAGCAGAGCCGAAGATTTTCTTAAAGGCAAAGTCAGTTTTGGGATTAATGAAACTCATGGTATTTTATTTTTACTAGAGACTGAGAGGTTGAGGTTACAGTTATTTAAGTATCTAACTATTATACAATCTTTTAGGTTGGGTTCGCCCTGCGATCGCCCGAAACAACCTCAATACCGATGCCAGTCCCAGTCTGCCCCTGTGGAGTCAATTATAAAATCTTTAATCTAAAATCTCAAATCCCGTTCAGTCATTTTTCCCAAACAGCTAACCCAGGAACGTTTCGCCAATGGTAAAGTCATGGTAGGTAGAGCACCTCAAGTCTGATAAAAAAATTGCTATGAAGTTTGTCTGCGTTCTATCCCCTCAACAGTGGCTTTCTGGTGGTATCGCATTGATCGCAGCGATCCTCTTCGAGGGCTTCGCTAACGAGTGCGGTGCTATTCTCGCTCCCCATGCGGCGCGGGCAAACACTCCTGGGCAAAATCATTCGTCTCTGTCGCCGAAAATCCTCGCTAGTAACGATGTTAGTTGTAAGGGCGCGCGATCGCCCGAAACTCGCTGTCGTGTCGGCGGTTTGTTCGTCAAAACTCAAAATACAGCCACAGAAGAAGTCTTTACTCTCAAGCAGACTGAAGTTAAAGCTAAAGTTGCCGGCAATATCTCCCGCGTCGAAGTTGTTCAGAAGTTTGAAAATCCTTTTCCCGAATCTTTAGAAGCTGTTTATGTATTTCCCCTCCCCGATGAAGCGGCGGTGGACGATATGGAAATTAAAATCGGCGATCGCATTATTAAAGCTAATATCAAACGCCGCGATGAAGCTTTGGAAATATACCAAAAAGCTAGAGAGCAAGGTAGGACTGCGGGTTTGTTGGAACAAGAACGCGATAATATTTTTACTCAGTCTCTCGCTAATATCAAACCGGGAGAAAAGATTGAAGTGACGATTCGCTACACCGAGAGTCTCAAATTTGCCGGTGGCGATTACGAATTTGTGTTTCCGACAGTGGTAGGCCCGCGCTATATTTCGGGAAATCTGACCCCCCCCAACCCCCCCTTAGCAAGGGTGGGCAATAGTTCTGAGTCTCCAGGGGCCAGAGATGGCAACAACACTCTATCCCCCCCCTTAGCAAGGGGGGGCGATGCTCTATCCCCCCCCTTAGCAAGGGGGGGGCAGGGGGGGGTTAATACCGATGCCGATCGCATAAACTCGCCTCTCTTGCCTCCGGGTACGCGATCTGGTCGCGATATCGCTATTTCCGTAGAAATCGATGCCGGAGTTGCGATCGGCGATGTCCGCTCTACTTCCCATCAAATTACAACAGAACGCAGCGGCAATCTTGTGCGCGTCCAACTAGCGAATTATGACACAATTCCCAATAAAGATTTAATTCTCCGCTATCGAGTATCAGGCGAAAATACTCGTGCCACAGTCTTGAGCCAAGCCGACCAACGGGGCGGTCATTTTGCGACTTATTTGATTCCGGCATTAAACTACAAAACTAATGAAATTGTACCGAAAGATGTCGTGTTTCTGATGGATACTTCCGCTTCTCAACAGGGCGAACCGCTAGCAAAATCTAAGGAGTTGATGCGCCGCTTCATTCAAGGACTCAATCCCAAGGATACTTTTACGATTATTGATTTTGCCAACACGGCGCAAGCGCTATCCGCTACTCCTTTAGCGAATACTGCCCAAAATCGACAAAGCGCAATTAATTATATCGATCGGTTGCAAGCTAACGGCGGCACAGAACTGCTGAACGGCATTCAAGCCGTGATGAAGTTTCCGGCTGCACCAACCGAAAGGCTGCGGAGTATTGTACTAATTACTGACGGTTATATTGGCAATGAAAAAGAAGTTTTGGCTCTGGTGCAGCAGAGTATAAAACCGGGCAATCGACTTTACAGTTTTGGTGTCGGCAGTTCGGTGAATCGGTTTTTGCTCAACCGTTTAGCCCAAGTTGGTAGAGGCACGTCTCAAGTAATTCGTCAAGATGAACCTTCGGCGGAAGCTGCTGAAAAGTTTTTCCGTCAAATTAACAGTCCGGTATTGACTAATATTCAAATTAGTTGGGAAGGAATGGGCGAAAAACCGGAGATTTATCCGATCGCGCCCCCAGACTTATTTACCAGTCAGCCGCTGGTGTTGTTTGGCAAAAAGAGCGATCGAACTAACGGCCAACTCCGCATCCGCGGCACTCAAGCGGGCGGCAAAGCTTACGAGCAAATTTTACCTGTTAATTTTGCTCAATCTGGAGGGAGACAACGGGAGTCAACTTCAGCCGCAGCAATTGTTACAGATTTTGGCAATCCGGCGGTAGCTCAACTTTGGGGGCGATCGCGCATTAAAGATTTAATGAATCAAATGTTTGGTGGCGAGACTCCTTCTTTGGTGGAAGCTGTGACTAATACAGCTTTGGCTTATCGCTTGCTGTCGGAATACACGGCTTTTGTGGCTGTGAGCGAAGAAGTGCGAGTCGAACCTGATGGTGCTCGGCGCCGCGTGCAAGTGCCGGTGGAATTGCCGCAGGGTGTCAGCTATGAAGGTATTGTCCAGGCCGACGAGCGCGAGCAAACTAGAGGTGGCACTCGCAGCGCCAGCTCGACTCGCGGTGTTTCACCGCCAGTCCCAGCTCCTCTCCCGCGGCTAGCTCCTGACAGCCAACGATCGCGCCAGCAGCAGATTGCTGCTCGCTTGCAAGTAGTCAGCGCTCCCGGATTGGATGCTGGAGCGATCGCATCTCTGAATCAATACCTGCGATCTGTTAATCTCCCAGCGGCGGTTAGCGGTGAGACGGTGTGGGATTTATCCATACAAGACGGCCGTGTTGCGAAAGTGGCCATCGACACTCAAACCTCGACGCTGCAAGCAACAGACGCCCTTGAGAGTATCAAGGCAGCCTTGAATTCCTGGCAACCTCCCGCAGGATTCAAGGGCACGCTGAGGCTGAAATTGCGGATTAATGCCGATCGTTAAGGAATGACTATCTATGTCACGAAACATTAACTTTTAAGTCAAAAGTACCGAAATGGCGATCGCCACCATGAGAACAATATAAAATCTTTATTAAGAGATCGCGTTTGAACAGAAAGTGATGCTAACAGAAGTTATACAGTTTGATGCCAACGCTGAAACAGTCTAATTTTTGTAACAGTATAATTTCTGAAACAACCCTAAGAGTAAAGATTTCTCGATCGAACCCCCCCAATCAGAGAAGGTATCACGCCCTATGGAAGTTAGCGAACTGCTCAACAATTACGAAAAAGGACAAAGAGACTTTGCTGGAGCCGATCTGAGCGGGGCAAACCTCAGCGGAGCAATCTTAATCGGAGTCAACCTTTCGCGCGCTAATCTTTCAGGAGCGAACCTCAGCAGAGCGTTTCTCACCAAAGCAACCCTCAAAGGCGCACTGATGCAAAGAACAAATCTGAGTTTTGCCAAAATGGGCGAAACCAAACTCTCAGGCGCAGATTTGACAAAAGCTAATTTGAGCGGAGCTTTTTTGGTCAAAGCAAAAATGCCCAGGGTAAAGTTAAGCGGCGCAACTTTAACCGGCGCCAACCTGCGGAGTGCTGTGTTGTGGAATGCCAATTTGTGCAGCGCCGACTTGCAATTAGTTAACTTGCTGGGCGCGAACCTCACCGGAGCTAATTTTAAATGGGCAAACCTTTACGGTGCCAAGCTCAACAGTGCAAAACTTTTTGGTGCTCAATTAACTGGAGTCAGCCTGCGGCGAGCGCAGTTGACAGGCGTGAATCTCTGTGGTGCAGATTTGAGCGGAGTCAACGTCAGCGAAGCTAAATTGATGGGAGCTAATTTGGAAGGCTCGAATTTGGCGGGAGCGAATTTCAGCGCGGCTCAGTTGCGGGGAGTGAAGTTGGCGGGAGCAAACTTAACCGGCGCTAAGTTTAGGGGAAGTTGTTTGAAAGGGGCAAATTTGAATTGGGCAAAGCTGTGTCAAGCAGATTTGATGGCGGCCGATTTGAGCGAGGCGACGTTAATAGGAGCTAATTTAGATAATGCTTTGTTGGCGGGAGCTATTTTGCCGGAATCTACTAGGCGCTACTTTTCCTTAGCTGGGGCGTGCAAAGTCAATTCTTGGGAAGTTACGGAAGTTAAGAATGGGTGATTGTTCAGTTGACAGTTGACAGTTGACAGTTGACAGTTGACAGATGAAGGCGACCTCTACCTCTAAGGAAGAGGATTGGGGTAATGAATTATCTTCTTTTATCTTTTAATTTATCCTGATCGGGGAGAGGCTTTAAACCATTTTTTTATGGTAATTTGTAATTTGTAATCGGTAATTTGTAATTTGTAATATCAAATCTGTTAACATCTGATCTAAAATCCTTATGAGTGTTAATTTTGGGGTGGTGCTGGTAACTGCTGAATCGGAGGCGGAGGCGGAAAATATCGCTAAATCTCTAGTTGAACACAGGCTGGCTGCTTGTGTAAGTTTGTCTCCGATTCGCTCTATTTATACTTGGCAAGGCGAGATTCATTCCGAGTCGGAGTGGCAGTTGGTGATTAAAACAGATTTGGCTAAATTTGAGGCTTTAAAAATAAAAGTTCAGGAACTCCATTCCTATGAAGTTCCCGAAATTATTGCGATTCCCATTATTGCTGCCAGTGAGGCTTATCTCGATTGGATTGCACAATCTTTAGGTTCGTAGCGAGGACGAAGACTCCTAATTTATCCACGCATCAAGACGGACTGAAGTCCGCACTACAAACGAAAAAATAAAGGTTCGTAGTCAGGACTTTAGTCGTTGATTATCCACGCATCAAGACGGACTGAAGTCCGCACTACAAACGAAAAAACAAAGGTTCGTAGTGAGGACTTTAGTCCTGCATTATCCACGCAGCACAAAAACGGACTGAAGGGGAGCATCTCATTTTTGCAAAAAGCATTTTTTTCCCTTTTTTTACAGTGCGAGCGTCCCCTTTTTTTACAGTGCGAGCGTCCCCTTTTTTTACAGTGCGAGCGTCCCCTTTTTTTACAGTGCGAGCGTCCCCGCTCGCGTGCTTTGTATAGCACGCGAGCGGGGACGCTCGCACTACAAATGCAAAACTGAAATGCTCCCGACTGAAGTCCTTACTACAAACGATCGCAAACCTACTAATTTTGACTGCTAGGGCCAATGACGCCGACTTTGTGGCGAAAACTTAGTTCGCCGCCGAACCAGCCTGTAACGCCCAGCAAACTTGCAACGACGATCGACAAAGCTAAACCTGTAAAGACGATCGGCTCAGCCGGATTTCCTTGTCGCAACACCAGGTTAATCAGCGAAAGTACCATAGCCGCCACATTCCCGCCCATGTGCAACCAGCCGGCACTGCGATCGCGCACTCTTTTAATTCTTGCAAAATCTAAAAAGCCCGTGATTGCGGCCAAAATCCCCGCAGCAAAACCTGCACCAATTAGCCAAACCGAAGCTCTTGCCCAAAACGGATCGCTTGTCAGCCAATAACCGATATCCGTGCCCGCGGCCCCGACTAAAAAGGCTACCGGAAAAGTGACGATTACGGGGTGAAGGGGATGGCCTGCAACTGAAACTGTACTGGTAATGCCGGCATCGCGATACTCTCTGTCGTCACTTTCTAGAATCGGTGGAACATTCGGAAAGGGCGTACTATTTCTTTGATTTGTTTCCATGATTTCTACCGATAAATTTTGTACAAACCAGTTTTTATTGGATTGAACTTAATCCCAAATGCGATCGCCATTTTCGTCAACACGCGCCTGCCGAATTACGTCAGAAATTTCCTCAGCGTCTTTGACGTGGTGCAAAGCTTTCTTTTCCCCGTCCGGTTCATCTACGATGAAATAAGTGGGAACTGTAACTGTATCTCCCGTGATGTCTGGCACGTGGTCAACTGCTAATTGCTGAGCTTTTTCTTCGATGCTTTGCGGTTCGTCGGAAATGCGATCGCCCGGATTGACAGTGCGGCGCATATCTTTGCCCGGTTTGTCGATACTCATAAAACCTCTCTGGTGTTTCTAATTTTTTGCTGCTTCTAATTGCTACTATTGAACGAAAAATCTCCGGTTGCGAGCATCTCCCAAGGGGTGGAAGTTTCTGTTAGGGCGATCGCACCTCAGCTCTTTCTGTAGGTAGATCATTTTTTCAACTAGGGAAACGGCAATGCGGTGTCCTCATCCCCGCACCGGACACGGCAATGCCCTGTCCCTACTTATCAAGAAATTGCTATAAAATCGAAGAATTCGTGAATCCTTTCCTGTGAATTGCCCATGATGAAAACTTACGACTGGATTGTTGTCGGCGGCGGGATTACTGGTACAGCGCTGAGTTACGAACTCGCAAAAAAAGGTTTTTCTGTGTTGCTTTTAGAACGAGATGCTACCATGCAAAATGCTACTCGTTTTAGTTACGGCGGCTTGGCTTATTGGTCGGGTACGACTGATTTAACTCGGCAATTGTGTGCAGAAGGTATCGAACGTCACCGCAATTTATCGGCGGAATTAGATAGCAATACGGAGTTTCGCGAGTTGGATTTGTTGCTGACAATTGATGCGGGAGTTGAGCCAGAAAAAGTCGCGGCTAATTACGCACACTTTGCGATTCCTCCCCAGCTTGTGAGCGTTACAGAAGCTGGCGAGTTGGAACCTTTGCTGAACAAAAGTGCGATCGCCGGAGCTCTAACTGTCCGTCACGGTCATATTTCGCCGACTGCCACAAATCAAGCTTATTGTCAAGGGTTTTTGCGGCTGGGAGGAACTAGAGAAATTGCGGAAGTAACTGGTTTAATAGCAGAAGGAAATCGGATTTCGGGTGTCAAGACGGTAGGCGAAAGTTATGCCTGTAAAAATGCGGTAATTTGTGCTGGAGGTTGGAGTCGTAGTTTGCTAAAAACGGCGGGTATTTCTGTGGGAGTTTATTTTAGTCGTGCTGAGATTTTGGAGACGGCACCTGTGGATTTGAAACTCAGGACTTTGGTGATGCCCGCACTATTAAAACGTTTTGAATTGGAAGCACAATCTAGTAAAATTGAGGTAGATTTTCTTTGGGACGAACCGGGTAAGGAGTTGTTACCGCCGATTTTAGATTCGGGTGCAATTCAATTTAATGACGGGAGTTTGCGGATCGGCCAATTGTCTCGCACTTTGAGCGATTTGAACGCGAAAGTCGATCGCAAAACCAGCGAAACCGCAATTCGTGCAGGTATCGGCAAGGTTTTGCCAGATGCGGCAGATTTACCGGCAACTTGGCACGATTGTATTGTGGCATTTAGCGCTGATAGGTTTCCCGTAGTGGGGGAAATTCGCGATCGCCCTGGATTGCACGTTTTTTCTGGTTTGAGCAATCCGTTGGCGATCGTACCTGCTTTGGCTGAGCGATTTGCTAATAGGGCGGCGGAAGAAAAAGATTGGGCGATCGAGATTTTATCTCCGGATAGATTTGCTGAAAAATGACCGCCATCAACCTGTTTGTAGTGAGGACTTTAGTCCTCATAAAAATCAGAGGACTAAAGTCCTCACTACAAACCAATTTAATTGTGGGTAATTGACCGGACATAATATGACTAATGACCAATAACTAAAAAAGGCAGCGCCACAATAAATGTAGTACCTTTACCGATCGCACTTTCCACACTTATTGTACCGCCATGCAGGTCAACTATGTGTTTGACAATGCAGAGTCCCAAACCCGAACCTTTAATCTTGCCTACATTCGCACCTCGTTCAAACTGCTGAAAGAGTTTTTCTTCATATCCCGCTGTCATCCCAATTCCCTCATCTCGAACGCAAAATATTATTTGCTGGTTTTCGCAGCTTAATTCTAAACTAATAGAACCGCCATTGGGAGAATATTTTATAGCGTTTGAAAGCAAATTAGTCAGCAATTGGTGCAGCAGTTTTGTGTCAAGATTGGCGTGGAGTGGCTCTGTTTGGGCGAGGAAAGTTACAAGGTGTTTGTCGGTGACTATCGGTTGCAGTTCTTCTAAAATAGATGTGCAGAACTCTGTCACATTTAGCTCATTTAAATTCAAGGAAAGTTTGCCTGCTTCTGCTTTGCTGAGCATTAAAATATCGTCCAGCAATTCACTCATATTGCTGACGGCTTTTTTAATGCGATTGACATTTTTATTTGTTGTTCCTGGCGATATTTTCAAATCGCTATCTTCCAGCATTTCAGCCGAGAGCTGTATGGTAGTCAAAGGAGTGTTTAAATCGTGGTATGCCATTGAAACAAATCGCGTTCTATTTTCGCTTTTCGCTGCTGCTAGTGCCATGAGTTTTTGCATTTCAACGGCTTCTTGATGTTTACTCAGCGCTATCTTGATGGTAGCGTGCATTTCTCTTTCTTTAAACGGTTTGAGGAGGTAGCCATAAGAACCAGTATTTTCTGCTCGCTGCAAAGTTTCATCGTCGGCATAAGCAGTTGTATAGATAATGGGGATATCTAATTGTTGATGAATTATTGCTGCTGTTGCTATGCCGTCAATCTCGCCTTTGATTACTATATCCATTAAAATTAAATCTGGTTTGAGTTCGCCTGCGCGATGGATGGCATCGGCTCCTGAAGAAACAACATCGGCGATTTTATATCCAAATTTTTCTAATCTTTGAGATAAGTTCTTAGCGATCAATAGCTCGTCTTCTACAATTAAAATATTAATATTATTAATTTTTTGCTCTGGAAAATTCATGATTTTAGAACCTTTGCGAGTAAATTAACTCGTTAAATACTAAGTGAAAGGCTGTGCCGATTTCTCTTGACATTTCGATGGTTCCTTCTAACTGCTCGGTTAAAGTACAGACAACTTGAAAGCCCATCGAGTTAGTTTTCCTAAAATCTATGTTTTCAGGAAAGCCAATCCCGTTGTCCTTAACGAAGAGGTGGATTTCCCGATCGCCAGTCTGATAGCATTGTACACTAACTGTACCGCTCGTATCGTGAGGAAAAGCGTGTTTCAGGGTATTTGAAACCAATTCATTAGCAATTAAGCCGCAGGGAGTAGCAGTCTCAATATTTAGGGAGATTTGTTCAGCTAATACCTGCAACTGAATGCGGTTGTCACTTATATTGTAAGACTGAAACAAGTTACTGACCAAATCTTCTAGATATTCGCCAAAATTAATTTTTGCCAGGTTAGTCGATCGGTACAGTTTCTCGTGAATCAGAGCCATAGAGTACAGGCGGTTCTGACTTTCTTCAAACATTTTGGCTATTTGGGGGTCGGCAACCGTGTTAGATTGCAATTCTAACAGGCTGGCAACTACGCAGAGGTTGTTTTTAACGCGGTGGTGAATCTCTTTGAGCAAAATCTCTTTCTCTTTGAGGGAGTTTTTCAAATTTGCCTCCGCTTGGAAGCGATCGCTCAGTTCAGCTTGCAGTTGCTGGTAAAGTAGAGATTGCTGAATGGCGATCGCCAATTGATTCACCAACTGCTGAAATAAATTCATTTCCCATTCTTGCCACTCCCGGGGCCCATCGCACTGGTGCGCGATTAGCAATCCCCAAAGTTGGCTGTGCTGAATAATTGGGACTGCTAACTTAGCCCTAACTTCAATTTGTTGCAGAAATTCCATCATACAAGGTGTAATGGAGGGGTCATCTAGTTCGGAAATTGCACAAATTCGTCCTTGCAAATAAAGCTGATAACATTCAGCAGGAAAAACCTCTCGGCCAAAAAATCTATCTATCAGCCGACTGCATCCTTCTACCACCGCTTCAGCAATGACTCGGCCGCCAATTTCGGGTAAAATTTGATATACCAAAACTCGATCGACTAACAAGACTTGCTGGAGTTCGGCAACCGTGGTGTTAAGAATTTCCTCTAATTGCAAAGATTGGCGGACGCGACGGGCGATCGCCTCCACCAGCCGTTCTTGCTCAAACTGCTGCCGCAAAGCTATTTCAGCGCATTTAGAATTGCTGATATCGGCGGCGTAACCAATAATTTCGATCGGAATGCCCCTGCTGTCAACCAATAGTTTCAGTTCTGTCCGCAGCCAGCGATACATTCCATTTTTATGCAAAAAGCGGTACTCGTAAATGCAATTTTTACCCTCAGACAAAGCACAAAAATTTACTATAAATTGTGGCAGATCTTCAGCGTGAATCCTGCCCGACCAAAAGTTAGAATCTGCTAACACTTCTTGCGGCTCGTAGCCAACGATTGTCTGAACGTTGTCGCTGATGTAAGTAATACAAAATTTCCCCGCCGCAGCGGCAGTAAAAATTACCGCAGGATTAGAAGCAAGTAAAAATTGCAGGCGTTCTTTTAACTGCTGCAATTCCATTTCTGCTCGCTTGCGGTAACTGATATCTTCGATCGCCGCCATGCTGTAGAGAGGAAGGCCCTCGCCATCCCGAATCAGCGTCACCGTCATGTTTGCCCACATCAGCTCGCCATTTTTCTTAATCAGGCGTTTTTCCATTTGAAAGCGAGGAATATTGCCCTCGACCAACTGCTTGACTTGCTCGACATCTGCTGGTAAATCTTCCTGGTGGGTGACATCAGCGAAACTCATTACCGCCCAATCCTTATCGCTGTAGCCCAACATCTGGCGGTAAGCTTCATTCACCTCGATCGTGCGGTAATCGTGCACGCTTGCCAAACCGATCGCAATTGGAGCATCGTCAAACAAATTGCGAAACTTTTCCTCACTCTTTTGCAGTGCAGCTTCTGCCTGTTTGCGAGCAGTAATGTCTCGCGCTACCCACATCACCCGATCGACTCCCAGCGGCGAAATACTGCCATCAAACCAGATTAACTTGCCCTCAATTTCCATGCTGTATTCAACTCTGTGGGTTTGTCCAGATGCCAAGGTTTGGCGAATGTGGCCGAGGGCAAAATTAGCTTCGGCTTCTGGGAAGATTTCGGCGAGGGTTTTGCCTAGCACTTCATTAGCCCGTTTGTACAGCAATTGGGGAGGCGTGGGGGCGACTTTGAGGTAGCGGCCGCTGGCGTCGAAAACTAGCACGATATCCGTCATGCCATTAAACAGCGCCAGCAGTTCAGCTTCCGAGTTTTGCAGTTTTTCTGCGGTCAATTTGCGATCGGTAATGTCGGTGTCAGTCCCGATCAGTCGGTAGGTTTTGCCGTCGGGCGATCGAACCGCAGTCCCGCGGGCAAACATCCAGCAGTTGCTACCGTCTTTGCGGAGCATCCGGTGTTCGACTTCAAAAATTTCTGTCACACCCTCTAGATAAGCAGAGACTGCTCCCCCGACGGCAACTCGATCGTCCGGGTGAACCAGAGATCCCCAATGTTCCATGCAGTTGGGAATCTCTGCGTCTTGATAGCCCAACAAAGCTTTTAAAGACGGATCGACGTAGATTTCGTCGGTTTCCAAATTCCAGTCCCAAACCCCCACTTTGCCCGCCGATACTGCCAGTTCGTAAAATTTAGTGCGCTGCTGGACTCGCAGTTCTAACTCTGCATTGAGTTGCTGCAAAGCGATTTCTGCTTGTTTGCGATCGGTGACATCCCGACCGGCAGCTTGATACTCCACAATTTCTCCGTTTGCATCGAAGATAGCCCGATCGATCCACTGCTGCCAACGAATTTCCCCGCTCGGCAAAATTACTCGGTGTTCGCAAGTAAACACAGGCTTTTCCGCAGACAGAGAAGCATATTGTTCTTGAAAAATTTCTCGGTCTACTTCTGGGATCAGTGGCATAAAACTGTTACCGAGCAAGTCTTCTGGTTGCACGCCGAAATAGCGACAGTAAGCTTGATTGACAAATGTGAATTTGCCGTCGGGGAGGTAGCGGCAAATCAGTTCGCTTTGGTCTTGCACAATCGCCCGGTAGCGCGCCTCGCTCTCCCGCAGGGCATTTTCGGCGTTTTGTCGATCGCTGACTTGTTTTTCGATTTCTGACTTACTTTCTAAGAGTTCACACTGTTTTTGCTGAAGTTTGACAACTTCTTGCTGCAACATTTTAACGAGGCTGTAAATTTCTGGGTGAATCCTTTCTGCGGTGACTAAACCTACTGGCTGACCCCGTTCATCTACAATTGGCAAACAATCGATCGAGTATTGACAAAATAGCTTAAATGCGGTAAAAATATCTGTAAATTCTGATTCTTTTAAGACAACTAAATTCCGCGTCATGGCGCCGGAAACTTTCATTTCTTGCCATCCGTATGTGGTGGCTAAGTTCAGCAGATCTGCCAACCTTAGCAATCCGACTAGCTGATTTTCCTCGACCACTAAGATGCAACTAATTGATGCTGTTACCGTTTCGTTTGAGTGCGGAGGTGAATTCGGTAGCGGACAAGCGTCCATCGCCAGACGGATTAGGGCGATCGCATCTGGGAGGGAAGTTGAGGGCGAAACTGTCACAGGATGGCGATCGACAAATTCTAAGGGCGATCGTAAATTTACCGACAAATTAGCAAGTTCCATAAATCTTGGTCAAAAAGTATTCCTAACTAACTTTAGCAACACTTTTAGTCATCAGCTTGACGACTAATCACTGATGACTGATGACTGATGACTAATGACTGATGACTGCTGACTGCTGACTGCTGACTCCTGTTCGCGAGTTATATGAGTTGGGAGTATCTCAGTTTTCATTTATAGTGCTGTCCCCGCTCGCGTATTCTACAATACGCGAGCTCTTGCGTGCTCGCACTATAATAAAAAAATCCTTTTTACAAACATGAGATGCTGCCTATGAGTTCGCACTATGTCAACTGTCAACTGTCATCAACTGTCAACTGTCAACTGTCAACTGTCAACTGTCAACTGTCAACTGTCAACTGTCAACTGTCAACTGTCAACTGTCAACTGTCAACTGTCAACTGCCAACTTATTTTTTACCAACAAGCAGATAAGTTTTCATACCCCCTTTACCTTTAACTTCAATAGTTCCGCGCCCTTCCAGCAAATATTTGTCTTTCAATAAGTCATAAGTAGTTTCACTGACTTGAATCCGCCAAGGCAAACCATGAGATTCCATGCGGGAAGCGATATTTACCGTATCGCCCCACAAATCGTAAATAAACTTTTTGATGCCAATCACTCCGGCAACAACCGGGCCGCTGTGGATGCCGATGCGGATGCTAAAATATTTCTTATTCAGACCATTAAACCGAGCTATCTCTTTTTGCATATCTAGGGCCATTTGGGCGATCGCCTCTGCATGGTCTGCCCGAGGGTAGGGCAGCCCTCCTACCGCCATGTATGCGTCGCCGATGGTCTTGATTTTCTCTAGGCCGTGCTGCTCGCACAACATATCGAATCCTGAGAAAATCTTATTCAGGAGCTCCACGAGGTCGATCGGATTCATCACAGAAGACAAAGCTGTAAACCCCACAATATCAGCAAACAAAACAGTCACTTCGGGAAAATATTCAGCAATAGTCGTTTCGTTTTGTTTGAGTCGTTCTGCTATTGCCACGGGCAAGATATTTAACAACAGATTTTCCGATTTTTCTTGTTCTTCCCGCAGGGCATCTTCTGCTTGCTTGCGTTCCGTAATATCGTGGTAACTCCAGACTCTACCGATAATTTTATCTCCCAGCCGCTGCGGTTCCGAATGGCGTTCAAAAAATCTGCCGTCTTCAAATTCCAACAAGTCAAAACTTTCGGCTTCTGGCTGGTCGTAAAGCGATTCTATTCTCTCTTGGAATGCTTGCGGGTCTTTGAGTTGGTTCTGCACAAAGGCGATCGTTGTTGCGTCGTCTCGCAGCGCCATCACGTCGCTAGGTACCCCCCACATTTCCACAAATTCTCGATTGAAAGTAACTATTTTTCCGCTCCTATCAATAGCTAAAATACCGTCAGCAGTAGAATCAAAAGTTGCTTGCAGCAAGGAAGCAGATTTTGCTAGAGCATCTTCCGCCATCTTGCGAGCAGTAATGTCTCGCAAAATAGCGCGAATCGCTACTAAAGAACCTTCCAAAAACTTACAGTTTATGCTACCTTCCAGCAAAATTTGTTCGTGATTCTTAGTAATAAATATTATCTGAATAGAGTGGGGATAAAAAGTATTTTCATTGACAGCTTTTTTAGTAATAACTTGACATAATATCTCCATCGACTCTGGGGAACTGTTGGGATGAATGATATCAAAAACAGTCATTTGAGCAATTTCGGCTTCGCTGTAGCCCAGAGTTTCCCGCCAAGCCCGATTTACATACAAAAAATGACCGTCAGCTCCAATACTTTGAATTAAGTCAGTAGCATTTTCAAATAAGTCTCGTAATTGTTCTTCGCTTTCCCGCAAAGCTATTTCCGCTTGCTTGCGCTTAATAAATTGACCGAGTTGGCTGCCGATTGTTGCCATTGTCTGGAGCAATTCTTCATCCAAATACTGCACTTCGCGGCTAAAAAAAGTCATCACCCCCAACACAGAGCTTTCAGAATTTTCCTGCTCGTAGTCCCCCAAAATTGGGAAGCCAAAAGCTCCGTGCAGTCGTTCTTCTACGCCAATTTCTCTGCTAATAAAAATTTCGCTTTCTGTTACATCCGCAATCCACTGAGACGAACCGCTGCCCCAAATGAGACCCGACAATCCTTCCCCGAATCCACAGATCATTTGTTCGGCAGATTCGGCAAATTTGGGGATGGAAACTGAGCCTTTTGTCCAACAGGCGACGCACCGCAGCAAATTGGGGTCGGAAATCGCAGTTATTCTCTTACTTCCTAACAGCAGTTTTTCCCCAGCTTCCGGCGGCATCCAAAGTTCGGCAGTATCCCACCCCAAACTGTCGCAAATTGCGGGGAGAATTGCTTCTAGAGCTTTTTTGATTGTTTCGGATGTAGAGAGGATGTGAGTGGTGACGTACTGAGCTACTTTTCGCTTGCGGGCTCGCTGTCTGTATGTCATGTCGCGGCCGATGTACACAAAATCTTGGAGGGCCGTAGAAGTTGCAGAAAAACTTTTCATGTCACTTGGAATCGGCGTACAGGAAAAGGAAACTGTCAGCTTTTCTCCGGTTTTTGCGGTGCAAATTACTTCAGTATTAGTTTGAGATTGTTGAGGCGACTCTTGGCTGACTGCTTGCAAAGATGCGCCCTCAGCAGTAAGGGTGTCTATTTGCTGACCTACTAATTCCGATTCGCTATAACCGAACAAATCTTGAGCCGCTTGATTGACTTTTTTGATTTTTCCCGAGGCCGTTGTCACCAACAAAACTTCGGCCATGGAAGTAATAATTTTTTCAACATAATTATTAGTAGCGGCTAAGGTACTCAATAAAATATTCATTTCATTGGTAGCTTGAACTAGAGTTTGTTCCAAACCCATCCTGTCGGTTACGTCTTCAAAAAATACAATTAATCTCTGCTCGCTATCGTCATTGCTGAACTCGACGATATACATATCAAAATAAAGCCGCGAGCCATTTTCTAATACTCGCGTCATCGCTTTTAATTCAAAATTTGGCAACCGCCCTTCAAAAATATCGATTAAAATTTCTTCAGTTCCCAGGAATTCGGGAAAGGGAATGCGGACATCGTTTCCGGTAACTACTTCCTCGGGACAGTCGGCAAACCGCTGCACGTTGAGAGATGTCTCTGCGATAAGAAAGTCTTGATCCAGTGCTAGGTACTCCAAGTGGTGGGGAACCAACAATTTATTTAACAGGGTTGTCATGTTGGATTTTGTAGTGGTGAACGTGCCCTCAGTTCGTGATAGTCATTAGTCATTAGTCATTGGTCATTGGTCATTGGTCATTAGTCATTGCTCGATTTGATGAATCTGGCACCTTGAAGTTTTGTCTAAAGTTTTGGAATAGACCAGCCAAGGTCGCTTACGTGGCACGGTACCCATTTTTGGGCGGGTCATTCCCAAATCGGAAAATCGAAAAATGGAAAATGGAAAATCGTATTATAACGGTTCTCAAGCGTGGTGAGGTATGCCCTATGCCTATGCCCTATGCCCTATGCCCAATTCCCAATTCCCAAATCGTATTACCTCTGTTTTGCAAATGGAATTGTGACTACAAAGGTAGTGCCTAACCCTGTGTCGCTGGAAAATTCGATTTGACCTCCGTGCAGGTCTACACACTGTTTAACTATGGATAAACCCAGTCCTGTACCAGGTATTTTTCCGACATTTTGGGCCCGGTAATAAGATTCAAACAGTTGTTCTTGGTCTTCTATAGGAATGCCAATGCCCGCATCTTTTATTTTAAATATAGCTTCTTCATGACGACAATTTAATTGAAAATCAATATAGCTGTCGATCGGCGAATATTTTACAGCATTTGACAGCAAGTTTGTCAAGATGTGCCGCAGCAATTTGGCATCCAGTGCGGGCGAGTATTCTGTTGCCTCCGACTCCGGAGCGGTTTTTTTCCCAGGCGCAATAGATTTTCTGCAAACAAAATTAATTTTATGATTTTGTCCGTAGCTAATTTTTATTGATTCTACTAACTCGCTACAAAATTTTCGCAAGTCAAGTGGTGCGGGATTGAATTGGAGTTTTCCAGCTTCGGCGCTGCTGAGCAACCGCACGTCATCTAATAGCTGAGCCATGTGTTTAGATGCTGATTTAACGTGTTCGAGGTATTCTTGTTTTTCCGCTTGGGTAATTTCGTCCCCATATTCTTTGAGAATTTGAGTAGCAAATAATACTGTATTTAAAGGATTGCCGAATTCGTGAGCCAGCATCGAGAAAAAACGAGATTTAAGCTGTCTGAGTTCTTGCTCTTTTACCAGAGAGCGACGAATTTCCATGTCTTCTTGCTTGCGTTCTGTGATGTCTCTGCCGATATATATGAAATCATAAAGTCCGTCTAATTCTGTCTGAATTGCCGAGCAGGAAAATTCTACCCAAATTTCTTCTCCCGATTTAGTAGTGCAGACTACTTCCAATTCTCTGAGCAGCTCTTTTTGAGACAAAATATAGCGGTGGCGACCTTGGTAAAGCAATGTTTCTTCGACTACTATGATGGAGAGAGGCTGGTCGATTAATTCTGCTTCGCTGTACCCAAATAACCATTGTGCCGATTGATTGACTGTTTTGATAATTCCTAATGTTGTTGTCACCAACAAAGCATCGCCCATGGAGCGAATCACTTTATCTATATAATCTTTTGAAGCGGCTAAGGCGCTCAGCAAAAGATTAGCTTCATTCGCTCTCTGAATCAAGGATTGCTTCATCACCATTTTTTCGGTGGCATCTTCAATCAAAATTAGCAAATTACTTGCCATATCTTGTTCGTTTTCATGTTCTATCGCCAACATATCGAAGTATAAAGGGCGGTTGTTGTCGGCAAACCGAGCGATACCTTTGAGTTCAAAACTCGGCCGCCTTCCCATCACGATCGACATGAGGATATTTTCAATTCCAATCAGTTCGGGAAAACAGATGCGAGCATCTGTACCGGGGAGCGCGTCACCCGGAGTATCGGCATAATTCTGCACTTCGGCAGAGGTTTCCTGAATGATGAAATTGTGATTTACTATTAGATACTCTGTTTGTCGCGGACCCAGGAGCTTTCTAAAAAGGGGGTTCATACTGTTCGATAATTATTGGTGGACATATCCAGACACTCGTTCTTTTTTGAGTATGTTTTCAGGCATAGCTGTAACCATCTTTCCTGTGAACTGTTGTGCAATATTCCGGGTGTATCTCACTTGGGAAGAGGGCGAAGCATGACCGCATATAAGTTATTAGTTATAATCCCATATTGACTACGGTCATGCTTCGCCCCTACGGATATATTTGCTTGCATTGAGATGCACCCAATATTCCGGGAGCATCTCAGTTTTGCATTTACAGTGCTGTCCCCGCTCGCGTGCTTGTACAAGCACGCGAGCGGGGACAGCACTACCATAAAAAATGCTTCTTGCAAAACTGAGATGCTCCCAATGTTTTCTACTACTCGCTTGAGGAGCAGTGTGAACGGATAGCGCCGAAACACCGAAGCCTTGCCCGAATCTAAAAGTTTTCTGGCGTGACTGGGATGAACCGGATTCATCGGTTTTTTGTTGGCATCAATGAGAAAAACGTAGTTTGACATCTTCTGTCAGCCTTATTTCTAAGTAATGTTTGCCTCGGAAATGTTGAAAGAGCTTGTTGGGAGTGCAACACGCGGATCTGTATGTAATTAATCCGTTCCTTAATAGCAATCGACAGAGCTACAAACTGGCGTTCATCTGTAGGTGTCATGACTCAAACAACGTAGGTCTTATCCTGTTCCTGCACGTTCGCAGCATCTACCCAATGCAGGCTCTGTTTGGGTAGATGTGGGTATACATCTACGAACGGTTCATACTTGTTCTACCATTGTGTAAGCTAGTTTGTGAAAAATTTCGTCAACGTCTTTGCCGGTTTTAGCCGATGTGGTATAAACTGCTATTACTTTGTCTTGACCGATTGAGTGGGAGATTTCCACTAGCAGTGCCAATTTTTCTTCGTCAATCAAGTCTACTTTGTTCAAAGCGACGATTATTGATCCTTTGGGATTGACTGAAGAAAACAGCTTAACGTGTTCGGAGATTCGCTCAACTGTTTCGGAGCGGCTGACATCGGCAACGATTAAAACGCCGCTAGCTCCTTGTAAGTAAGTCGGTGCGATTCCTTTGAATTTTGTATGTCCTTCTAAGTCCCAAATCAGCAACTGTGCGGTGACACTTTCCGGGTGTTTGGTGTTTTCTAATGCGATACTTTTGCGGGAAATTTTTACTCCGACGGTGGAGAGGTACTCGTCGCTGAATTGCCGATCGACAAAACGGCGGATCAGACTGGTTTTACCGACGCCAAAGTCGCCGATCATGCACATTTTTTTAGATATAGTAACTGACATAATTATTTGCTGTTTACGATCTTAGTTATTGGTTCAAATAGCACGCATCTGCTTAAAAGTAGCGGTTGATTGGGTTCCACGCCGGGGGGAGGATTTTGACTGCCAACCGCCAGGAGGCGCTTCGGATTGGCACCTTGCCGCAGCAAAGCATCTCGCACTGCTGTGGCACGCTGGAGCGACAACCGTTGATTGATGACAAGTTCCCCAGTGCGATCGCTGTGTCCAATTATCTTAATCTGTTTTTGAGGATATTGATCCATGAAACTTTTAACACTGGCGATAATTTCTTCTGATGCTGAGTCTAATGTTGTCGTTCCTTGGTCGAAGTAGATGCGGGTGGCAATTTTAAGCGGATCTAGTTTCACAGTGCTAACGACTGACTCAACGCCGGGAATTTGCTTCAGGGACTGAGCAATTTTCTGTGAATCGACAGCCTCCATGACTGTCCCCTCTACTGTAACTTTGCGATCGCCATACCGACTAGAAATAGAAACACCCGACAAGCGGTTCAAAACAGCGGTGATCCGCTGCACCTCACCCGCCGTCAACACGGGATCTGGAGGTACATCTACAGCGACAATTTGATTGTCTAATTTCAGATTTGGTGCAGTTGAGGCGGCTATTTTGGCGGCTTTTTCCCGCAATTCTGGATTTGGCAAATTTCCGGTTAACTTGAGAGTGTTGCCCTCCACGTCGGCGTTTAAGCGGTAAACCGCTAATTCTGGGGTCGAGGCTAAAGCTAAAGCGGCATTTGTTGCCAGGGGGCGGTCAATGCTCCGGCGGTGCTGATAAATTACCCAAGGTGTTGAGATTAAGGTTAGCGCTGCGATCGTCACCCCGATCAGCACGAAGGGGGGTTTTTTTGATTTTTCCCTTTCCACCGGGTCGAATAAACTTTGGATGAACGGGTGCACAGAGTCCGGTATAGTACCGGGATCGCCGTTAAACTCGTGAATTAATTTAGCGTAATTAAGGATCAGATTAGTAAGTGTTTGCCGGAGTTTGTTAATGAACGACTGTGGCGGTTCTCCTTTAATCACGACTGCCATGTAGCAGTATCCCGCTACTTCTAACATAATTTTTGAGTCGCCGTATTCAATTAGATTGAGTTCAGAAATTTCTCCGGGCTGAACGATGCATTCGTTCACAAAGCTGCGAATAGCTGTGAGCATTCCTGCTACCATTTCCGCTTCTAACTGGTAATTGCCTGCGGGGTGTTGAACTTCGGAAATTACCAAGCCAGATGCCTTGTGAATTAACAATGCTGCTTGGACGGTAAAAGGTATTGATTCTCTGAGGATTAATTCAGCTTCGGAGACTCCTTGTACTTGGGAGCGAATTTTGCGCCCAACTCCTTCCATGCTTAAGCTATTTGAGACTTTTTCGTTGATAGTTTTAATAGCTTCTGCCATGTATTTAGAGATCGTACTGCCAATGACGGGATAGAGAGCATCCACCATAGAGTCGCGTTCGAGGGCGATTTGGGCTGTAATGGCTTTGCCCATTTCCGGGGCGAGGGCTTGGGCGATCGACTCTTGATCGAGGCGAATTTGCTCTTTTATCGCCAAACCCATTTCTGGGGCGATCGCCCGAGCAATATCCGCTGGCGAATTTTCTATTTGTTGAGCAAGTGCGTCGGGCAGCAACTCACCTATCGCCGAACTCATTGCTTGCCTGTTTTCCACAGTTTTAGCCCTAATCACTTCATCAATAATTGGGACTATCGCATTAACAACTTCTTCTCTGGAATCGGCAATTTTGCGGCTGAGAATTTCTGCGATCCAAGGCAGCATTAGGGCGATCAGCTCTTGTGGATCGTAGATTTGGTGTTCCAGTTTTTCTAATTTAGAGTCGATGCTTGCTAGCAGATTGCACACCCCCGGCAAATCAGTTTCTGCTAGGAGATTTTTGAGTTGCTCGATATCTGACATTTGCGAGCCAAAAATCAGATTTTGCAGCCTTCCCATCGCGCTGTCGGCTTCATTGAATTCTTGTTTAATATCGCCTATGATTTCCGATCGCTGCGATAGTGGTATCGGCTGTTCTTGCGACTCTCGGTTCGGTTCAATTGATGCCACACTTGCATCTGCATATATTTTTTGTGATGGCTGCGAAAGTCCGGACACTGAGGAATTCGGATCGGTTGCTGCGGGTGGCGCCAGAGTTTGGGGAATGGGCGAATTCTCTACAGCGGTGTCAGCAGAATCCTGGGATTTTTCGCGCTGTACGTACTGGGGAGAATCGGAAATTGTTAAGTCAGGGAATGCTTGTAGCGAGGGTGATTCTCTCTCCAAATCCGAAACATCTGCGGAAACATCTATAGTTTTAGCTGAGGAATAGTTTCTTTCCAGTTCAGAAGTGTTGAGTTTGTGAGTAGCGAACAGCAAATTGTGGGACTCGTCTGCAACAGCCGGGGAAGCAGTAGAATCGGGTTGGCAAGAGCCAGTTTCTGGCACGGCTGCAATTTCCTCTGGCTGTGCGGAGGAAATACCTAACAAATCCATCAACCCGCCGAGTGCTCCAGCTTGACTATTTTTGCCGCTGCTGTCAGCTTCGGGTTCGGAATTGTGCTGCGCTGCAATTTCCTGTGGCTGTGCGGAGGAAATACTTAACAAATCCATCAACCCGCCGAGGGTTCCAGCTTGACTGTTTTTGCCGCTGCTGCTAGCAGCTTCGGGTTCGGGATTTTGCTGCGCTGCAATTTCCTCTGGCTGTGCGGAGGAAATACTTAACAAATCGATCGACCCGCCGAGGGCCCCAGCTTGACCGTTTTTGCCGCTGCTGTCAGCTTCGGACTCGGGATTTTGCTGCTTTGAACCAGCAATAATTTTGAGATCGAATAACAGAGTCAACAAGGGGTCTAGCTGGGTTGCTGCCGAGGCAGCAGACTCGTCAGGTTTAGAAACAAAACCCTCTAGCTGATTTTCAACTTCTGGATTTTCTTTCGGTAAAGCCATGCGTTATTATCCGTGATGGTGGCGCTCCGGCAACAAAAATTCGTTATTTGACTTATTATCAGCAACGCCTTTAAGTTCGGGCACAAATTCTGTTCCTTTGAGTCTCATTCCTAGTTCAAACAGAATTTCTGCCATGTCATCTCTGGAAACTTTAACATCTCTGAGCATGGAAAAGCGTCGGTCTAGTTCTTCAAAAACCTGTGTTTTCAAAGTGCGGGTTTCTTCGGAGAGTCGCTCTCTGGTTTGGGAGAGTTCGTCGCGAATGGAACTGGTTTGATTGTCGATCGCCTCGTCGAGGGCTTCGATGGTGCTAGAGCATTTGCGGTTAACGCGATCGATTTGCTGTCGGAGGTCAGCACTTTCTTCTTGCGTATTTAAGGTGAGCGATTTAACTTTCTTTTCTAACGAATCAACTGCCGCCCTCATTTCTGTGGACAGAACTGTTTTCACTTGTTCGATGCGAGCGTGCATATCTTGCTGCATCATCGACAAGTCGGAATCTATTTTGTCGAAACGATTGTCGTATTCTCTAAGCTGCGCCCCGAAAATTATATCGCGAATCTGGTCAATATTTCCCAGGCGTTCGCGCATTTCTTCTTTAGTTATTTCGGCCATGATATTACCTCGAATCTCCGAAAATTGTGAGTTTAAGAACTGTACTATATTTTTTGTTAAACTGCTAGTCGAACGGTTTGAGCAGGGTCAAAAGACGTGCTGCTGACTTTTACTGCGATCGTTGACAGTTGTCAGATACAGGGGCTTTTTGACTGGGGACAGCTCGACTTTTAGATACTCCCTCCCCGAAAGTCGGGGATGAGATTCTTGAGAAGTTTAACTGTAAATCTCCTGAAATTCAGGTTCTTGGAGGCAATCATCAGAGCCACAACGAGGCTCCCCAAAATAGCGGTTTGCTATTCTTGCCTTGCCGCAAGCTCAGAGGAGCGCAGACATTCCTCCAGACAGCAAGGTAGGTTGTAAGCTGCTACACAAAACTTAGCTAAACTTTCTCAAGTCTCACTATTCAATCAAGATTGCTCTTGAAGGGTCTGCTTCCTGCTTCACCCAAGGGAGTCGGCT
>NZ_JAEQCF010000120.1:0-12422 GCF_020738625.1 Microcoleus sp. PH2017_09_SFU_O_A | reverse complement strand
CTCGCGCTGAGTCCGAGAAACCGGGTTTCTATGGCAATTGACGTATTTTCACGAGATTTTACGCAGAAACCCGGTTTCTGAGTCTCTCGCGCTGAGTCCAAAAAAGTCCTTACGACAAACCAGTCGATCGCAATTCCATCTATTTTTATCACTAAATCCGTGTCATAATTCGTGTCTTAGCGCAACACAACAGAAAAATATGATTATTGTAATGAAAGCCGGCACTCCAGCAGCCGAGATCGATCGCCTAGACGAAGAACTCCGCACTAGCTGGGGTTTGACACCAGAAAAAATCGTCGGGCGTTACAAAACCGTCATGGGTTTGGTGGGCGACACCGTTGAGCTCGAACCGATGCAACTGCGCGAAATGAGCACTTGGATTGAGGAAGTGCTGCGCGTTGAAAAACCCTACAAGCGCGCTTCTCTGGAATACCGCCAAGGTGAACCCAGCGCCGTAGAAGTTGCTACTCCTTTGGGAACTGTGACGATCGGCTTAAATCACCCGATCGCAGTCGTAGCAGGCCCTTGCTCGGTCGAAAACGAAGAAATGATTGTCGAAACGGCTATGCGCGTCAAAGCTGCTGGCGCTCAATTTCTGCGCGGTGGAGCCTACAAACCGAGAACTTCCCCCTACGCTTTCCAAGGCCACGGCGAGAGTGCTTTGGGATTGCTAGCTGCGGCGCGGGAAGCTAGCGGTTTGGGAATTATTACCGAAGTTATGGATGCGGCCGATTTAAGTGCGATCGTGGAAGTAGCCGACGTAGTTCAAGTCGGAGCCCGAAATATGCAGAATTTCTCGCTGTTGAAGAAAGTCGGAGCTCAAGACAAACCAATTTTGCTGAAGCGCGGCATTTCCGCCACCATTGAAGAATGGTTGATGGCTGCCGAGTATATCATGGCTGCTGGCAATCCGAACGTGATTTTGTGCGAGCGCGGAATTCGCGGCTATGACAGGCAGTATACGCGGAATACGCTGGATTTGTCGGCGGTTCCTGTGCTGCGAACCTTGACTCACTTACCTGTTATGGTTGACCCCAGTCACGGGACTGGTTGGGCGCAGTTTGTACCTTCAATGGCGTTTGCTTCGATCGCCTCCGGTACAGATTCGCTGATGATAGAAGTGCACCCGAATCCGAAAAAAGCCTTGTCTGACGGGCCGCAATCGTTAACACCGGATCAGTTCGACAAGTTGATGGAAGAATTGGCTGTAATTGGTAAAGTCATGAAACGTTGGCCACAACCCGTGCCAGTTTTGGCATAGAAACAGGTGAAACGCCTAAGCTAAAATGCGATCGCGGTTAAATCCCCGATTTCTTTAAGAAGTCGGGGATATTTTTATGCTGTTTTTGGAATAGAGTCCGAGGGGCGATCGCACTTCTAGGAATGTTGGTAAATTTTGTATAATAGACATATCAATTAATTAGCGAGAGGGCTAGGAGTCATGGTAGGCATCGGAACCAAACTCACTTTAGCAGAATTTCTAGCTTTGCCCGACGGAGATGTATGTTATGAGTTTGTAGATGGTGAAGCAGTTCCTAAAGTGTCTCCAAAATTTTTTCATTCCAGTTTACAGGGAGCTTTGTGTCTCCTAATTCGTGCATGGTGTAGAGGAAGGGGGCGAGTGCTTCCAGAATGGGCGATTTTGTTAAAACGTCAGGCTAAAGATTGGGCACCGGTTCCCGATTTGACGTACATTTCTTATGCGCGTCTGCCGAAAAGTTGGCGACGGAATCAAGCTTGTCCCGCAATTCCTGAACTGGTGATTGAGATTATCTCTCCCGATCAAAGTATGAAGGAATTTGAAGAGAAGGCGAAAGATTATTTGGCGGCGGGTGTGACGCGAGTTTGGGTAATCGATCCAGAAGCTATTTTAATCAGAAGCTTTTTCCCCGATGGTTCGAGTCAAATTTATACGGATAATACACCGATTGTGGATGAGTTGCTGCCTGGTTTTGAGTTAACAACTCGGCAGATTTTTGAAGAAGCGGAATTGATTGATTGATTAAGTGCGATCGCTCTGATTCAAAATAGCCTCAATTTGATTTTGTACTTGTTCGAGTTCTCGACCTTTGTCAGCCAGCCAAGCTTTTTCGGCTTCGCATTCTGCTTGATTTTGGCGATCGCGCCTTTATTCTTCCTATTTTCACAAATTATAGCATTTATCAGAAAGATGAGGTATGACTGTAAATGGAGTTTTTGATGCGACGTTGCTTAATATGTAATAGATATCAGAGGGCTAAAGCCCAACAACGTACCTCACTTTTTTTGAGAACCGCTATAACTCCAAACTTTGCTCAGATACCTCTAATTCTGCGTGTTTCAATCGTTCTTGAATTGACATAGCCTGCAATTTTTCACTCATTTTATATAAATCCACTTTCGGATAATCGCCCTGAAATAGTGGAATCAGAGACTGAACAACCGCAGCGATTCCCTGTGGCGGTACAGCATTCCCAATCTGTCGGCGCACTTCGGTAACAGAACCTTCAAATACAAAATCATCGGGAAAAGTTTGCAGTCTCGCCCTCTCCCGATTTGTCAGTGCACGCGGTTCTGGATAATGATAACCCCAGGTTCCGCCGCCTCCGCCAGCAATGATTGTAGATGATGGTTTATCGGGATGAATTCGCCGATAAACGTGGCTGATCATGCCTTTTACATAGTAGGGACTATCTTTGGGAATATCTGAAAAATTTCCTCCGGCTTTGATTCGATTCAAAATTTCAACGGTGCGATCGCGAATTTGATGATTTTGGTTATTTTCCACAACTTGCTCGACATCCTTGAGTGCTTCGCCCGCTGTGCGATAAGCATTTTGGCGATTGGGCCCGTATTGTGCTTGAGGATGCACGAAATCAAATCCTGTATCCATCCGAATGCCAACTAACAAGACTCTTTGCCGAAATTGCGGAACTCCGTAATCGGCAAAGTTGTAAAGTTTAGGTTTGACTAAATAACCCGGTGCAATGCTTTCAAAGTCGGAAATTATTTGTTTGATTGCTTGGTAATTATTGGCGCTTAATAAACCTTTGACATTTTCCGCGACAAAAGCTTTGGGCTTTTTCTTGTTGACAAAATCGAGGAAGTATGTATATAAATTGCCTCGGGTTCCTTCAAGTCCGGGGCGCTTCCAAATTAGGGAGAAATCTTGACAGGGGAAGCCTCCTATACATATTTCTGCTTCGGGAAGTTGTGCAATGTCTATGTTTTCTATGCTGTCGTTGACTATGACAGCGGCAATGTTTTTGCTGAAAGTTTTGCAGGCGTATTGATTGGAGTCGATCGCCCAAACTACATCAAACCCAGCTTTGTGGAACGGCAAATCCATACCGCCGCAACCGGAAAACAAGGATATCAGTTGCGGTTTGGTTTTCCAGGTTACGTCTTTGAGGCGTTCGAGTGACATATTAGTTCGCAGTGGGACAATAGCCGGCTGAATGCCCGCAACACCAGAGTCTGATTATACCAAATAGTTGTCAGGTGTGATGTGCAAAAGGTACTAAGACTCGATCGCCTTTAAATTGTCAATCTTCGTCATCTAATGTGATCCCAGCTTGACGCAATTTTTCTGCTAGTCTTTGGGCCCGGAGACTTTCGCGATCGGCCCGCTGACGTTCTTGTTCAGTTCGTTCTTCCGACCACAGCAATAACTCGCCTTCAGGATTCCACCATCTCAGCCAACAGCCTGTTCTCCCTTCGTGGGTTCCTTCCCAAACTCCTAAAAATAAGTCTAATCCCGGTATCCAATAACGCCCGTTTTCATCCGTTTTTTGCAAGTTGTAGTGCTCTGATTCCAAAGCATAAACTTCTAAACGAGCTGTTTTTGCTCGGAATATGACGTATCTAGGGACTTTGATTACTTGTTCGTAAAAAAACCACTTACCCACCCGTGAGGTAAATTCTACAGAGTATTCTTCTCCGTAGGTTTCCGAGAGAAATTCCATGACGATTTGAGGAATTATCCCTTCTGTGTGTGGCGTGTAACTGCGGCGGATTTGCGAGACATTTTGGGGATTGACGGGTTTCACGTACATCCAATCAGGTGCTTTGCAAATAGTTCGCTGTTCGTCGGTGGCTGCTTCGGGGAAACTTATGCCGGCACAAAGGGCAAAGTTGGAAACTATTAAAGCATCCTGGATTAATTCGGGAAATTCTGTTAGGGGCTGGCGTAAAGCTGCGGCTAACAATGGTTGGCTTTCATCTTCCACGGGGTCATCTGGTAGTTGGAAATCTTCTGGTAGTAGCGGCCAGGTGATTGTGAGCTTTGTGGCTGAGTTTTTAGTTGCTACAAACATAGTTTATCAGAGGTTAAATGTTTTAATGGTTAAATTATATCTTTTGGTTTTGGGGATTAATGTTAATATTGTTCGTAGTAAGGACTTTAGTCCTTATCTTCAGAGATTGAGGACTAAAGTCCTTACTACGAACCTTAAGAGTTTACTTTTCGATTCGATCGCCCTACGCAGCTTTTATCTTCTGTTTGAGCTCATCTGTCATGGCTAGCAGTTCAGATTGCCCGATCGCACTTTGTTCGCCACTCGCCAACCACTTCAATTGTACAGTCTCGCTTTCAGCTTCCGCATCCCCCAAAACCAAACACGCAACTGCACCACTTCTGTCAGCTCTTTTGAACTGTTTCCCAAAAGCACTGCCGCTCAAATCTATCTCTACACTAAAGCCCGCACTCCGCAATTTTTGAGCCAACAATACCGATTGCTGTTCGGCTTTATCGCCCCGGGATACCAAATAGAAATCCAACTGCGGAACGGGCAGAGGTTGCAATTTTTGCAGCAGGATAATCAACCGCTCAACACCCATAGCCCAACCGACTGCTGCCGTATCCGGGCCGCCCAATTCCTTGACTAAACCGTCGTAGCGGCCGCCTCCACAAACAGTTGCTTGCGCTCCCAAATCCTCGGAGATAATTTCAAAAGCGGTGTAGGTATAGTAATCTAAACCGCGCACTAATCTTGGATTTAACTGATAGCTAATTCCTAAACTTGTGAGCATTTGCTGCACTTGCTCGAAGTGATCTCGCGATTCCTCACCCAAATATTCCAAAATGCTCGGCGCACCAGCAACAATTTCTTGAGTGCGCTGATTTTTGCTGTCCAAAATCCGCAGCGGATTGCGAGTCAAGCGATCTTGGGAATCCGCATCTAATTCGTCTTTGTACGGTGTAAAATAATCAATCAACGCTTGCCGATAATTTTGTCTGTCTTGCTTATTTCCGACAGAATTGATATCGAGGCGCAAATTTTTTAAGCCGATCGCTTGCAGGATATCACAGGCGATCGCAATTACCTCGACATCTGCACGGGGATCTGCACTCCCCAATACTTCCACGCCAATTTGAGTGAACTGTCGCTGTCTGCCTGCTTGGGTGCGTTCGTAGCGAAACATCGGCCCAGTATACCACAGACGCTGCACGTCTCCCGCCGCGTACAAACTGTTTTCAATAAATGCTCGCACGACTCCGGCGGTGCCTTCTGGGCGCAAAGTAGTCGATCGATCGCCCTTATCTTTAAAAGTGTACATTTCTTTGCCCACAACATCGGTAGCTTCGCCGATGCCGCGTTCAAATAAAGATGTTTGTTCAAAAATTGGCGTCCGAATTTCTCGATAAGCCGCTTTTTTTAAGATATTTCTAGCGACTTCTTCTATATTTTGCCAATATTGAATTTCAGCGGGCAAAATATCCCGCGTTCCCGGTAAAGTTTTAATTGCACTCATTTTTTTAGTCAGTTGTCAGTTGGCAGTTGTCAGTTGTTGGTTGTTGGTTGTTATTTGTTATTTGTTACTCGTCATTTTTGAGCTGGTGATTTTTATTTGTGACTTCGTATTAATTGCTATTTGGCTCGAATGACAAACAACCAATAACAAATAACCAATAACAAATAACTAATAACTAATAACTACTAACTTAATAATTCCCAAGCTCCGTAGCGATCGCCATAATAAGCCAAAATGCGATCGACCCGCTCGCGGCAGGCCAAATCGAACCCATCAGGATACTGTATCCACAAACCCCCAACTTGGCTGTCGCTGTAATCAAACCGCTGCGACTGCTGCGGAATCAAACCGGTTTCCACCCCTTCAACTTGACGCAAATGGGCTGCCACTTCGCGATACACCGCCAGCGGCAATCCCGGGCATTGAATTTGATAGCGGAGTTGTTTTTCTTGTGCCGTTTGCATCATTTCTTTGCCTGTCCCCAACCATAACCCCTATTTAAGATACTTCTTTATCGATCGGCCCCGGTAGAGGGCAGCAGTTAATATTCTCCATACATACCTTCCCCCACTGCAAAGCCCAGCGCACCAGCGAAACTCGATTGTCAGCGGGCGTCTTGTTCAAGATATTGCTAATGTGGTTGTCAACAGTACGCTTGCTAATCTCTAACTTCTCAGCAATTTTCTCATTGGTCAATCCCGCCGCTACTAACTCTACCACTTGCAATTCTCTGTCCGACAGGGTGACAGGGGTGCCAGAGACGCTCCCGTTCATAAATTTTTCCTATGTGTGCATATTTACCTATATACAATTCTAGAGGATGAGGGATCTAGTATGAAGAGAAAATTAAATTGGCCCGGGCACGGGATCACCAACTCGCTTGCAGAATCGCAGCAAGATGTGTAAACCCAGCCTTGCACGTGGGGTAGCGGATGCTAGATTTACCTGCGCGCACTGGAAATCCGCGCCCAAAAAACCGCAGATGTTGGCACGTCAAACTACTGATACGCCCGCGCTGTACTTGTGCGTTGAGCGGGTAACTGCCACTATCAGTAAGTCTGATATTATAGGAGCAGCTATTACAAAATAGCTGGCAATTTTCCCTACTGGGAATCTAGGTAGAGATAATTATTGACCAGTCTGGTGCTAGTCTAAAATCTAAAATCTAAAATCTAAAATCTAAAATCAATATGACTTATCCTCGCGTTTTGTGTCTGGGTGAAATTTTATTTGATTGTTTAGCAGACAAACCAGGAGTATCTCTAGAAGAGGTAGAATCTTGGACGGCATATGCTGGCGGTGCTCCTGCTAATGTTGCCTGTGCTTTAGCTAAATTGGGGACGGCGGTGGGATTTATCGGTGCTGTAGGTGGGGATGAATTGGGGGAGTCTCTGGTGCAGGTATTGCAAGAATCAGGGGTTGATATCGCTGGAGTGCAACGCCATCCGAGTGCGCCGACGCGGCAAGTTTATGTCTTGCGGAATGAAGCGGGCGATCGATCTTTTGCCGGTTTTGGTAAAATGGATACTGCGGATTTTGCCGACACCCGCTTCCAGGCTGCCCAAATACCCGAGGCGCTGTTTGAAAATGCGGAGTTTTTAGTGCTCGGCACTTTAGAATTAGCTTACCCTGAAAGTCGAGAGGCGATCGCCAGAGCGATCGAACTAGCAGAACGTTACGACGTTAAAATTATACTTGACATCAATTGGCGTCCGGTGTTTTGGCCAAATCCAGACGAAGCAAAAGCACCCATCATACAACTATTAAAAAAAGTAGATTTTCTTAAGTTATCTGACGACGAAGCCGAATGGTTGTTTGGAACTAGCGACGCTGGAGCTATTACCTACCGTCTCGATTCTGTAGAAGGCGTTTTGGTGACGGCGGGCGATAAAGGTTGCGGCTATTGTCTCTCGCAAAATGAAGGAAAAATCCCCGCTTTTGCAGTAGATGTTGAGGATACAACAGGTGCCGGCGACGGGTTTGTTGCTGGTTTTGTGCGGCAGTTGTGCAAGTATGGAATTAAGAATTTAGCAGATCCAGAAATTGCCCAAAACATTGTAACCTATGCCAGTGCCGTGGGTGCGATGACGGCGATGAAGCCTGGGGCCATTGCAGCACAACCAACTGCGGCTGAAGTAGAAGCTTTCTTGTATTTGTACAACAAAAATTAGCACACCAAACCTCTATAGGTTTGTAGTGAGGACTTTAGTCCTCCGAAAGAAGGACTAAAGTCCTCACTACGAACCTGTTTTATTTTGAGATTAACCGCACATCAAATAATTTATAATTTGGCGGACAATTACCTCTAACGGCTGCGAAGCATCTATAATAATTGCATTTTCAGGTTCTTCGAGAGTAGCGAACTGACTTGACAGCAAGTCTACTTTCATGTAGTGATTTTCGCGAGTTTTTAACCGGGCTGCGAATAGCTCAAAATCACCTTTGAGATAAACTATTTTCATTTGCTGCTTGTCTCGAAAGAGCATTTCGCGGTAAGATGCTTTGAGGCCAGAACAAGCTAACACGACATTTTTATTTTCCAACAGCCACCTGTCTATTGTACCTTGCAAGTGCAACAGCCAAGGCAGGCGATCGGCATCTTCTAAAGGAATGCCCCGACTCATTTTTTCTATGTTTCCTGGCGGGTGAAAATCGTCGGCATCGCTAAAATCCCAATTGAGAGATTCCGCTAGCAACTTGCCAACAGTAGTTTTCCCCGAACCGGAGACTCCCATCACCATAATAATCATCGCGGCTTAAATTCATCCCGTAGGGTATACCACAAGCACCTTCTGGGGTTGTGGCACACCACACACAAACTACTTTCTAACGCAGGAATTCGCGCGGATCTGTGACGTGTCCAGTCAGCGCCGAAGCCGCCGCCGTGTAAGGCGAAGCGAGATAAACTTGCGCTTCTTTGTTCCCCATCCGGCCGGGGAAGTTGCGGTTAGTTGTAGACACGCAAATTTCCGGTTCGTTCATCCGCCCAAAAGTGTCTTTCGGGCCGCCCAAACAAGCGGCGCAAGAAGGCGCTGCGGGTTCGATGCAGCCTGCTGCTAAGAAGATTTCCGAAAGCGTTTGACCGTCGTATTTAGTAACAAACAAATCTTCGTAAACTTTCTGAGTTGCTGGTACTAAATACGTCGGAACTTTGACTTGATTTCCTTTGAGAATGCGGGCGGCACTCAAAAAGTCGGAGGTTTTGCCGCCGGTGCAGGAACCGATGTAAACTCGATCGATCTTGACATCGCTGCAATTGCGGGCCAAGTCGCGGTTGTCGGGGGAGTGCGGTTTGGCGACGACTGGTTCTAATTTGCTGACATCGTAGGTGCGATCGCTATAAAACTGAGCACCCTCATCGCTGTAAAATGCCTCAAACGGCACATTAGTGCGAGGATTAACGTAATCAAACGTGGTTTTGTCCGCAGCCACCGTGCCATTTTTGCCACCAGCTTCAATCACCATATTGCACAGCGTCATCCGTTCTTCCATCGTCAAACGTTCCACTGTATCGCCCGCAAATTCCATCGATCGATAGTTAGCACCGGCAACGCTGATATCGCCTATAATTTGTAAAATCAAATCTTTTGCTAACAAATAATCTGGCAATTCGCCGTTGAGCACAAACCGCATCGTCGCCGGCACTTTAATCAGCAATTTGCCGGTTCCCATGATAAAAGCCGCGTCGGTATTGCCGATACCGGTGGCAAATTGTCCGAAAGCACCGGCATTGCAAGTGTGGGAATCTGTACCGAAAAGCACTTCGCCCGGGCGCGTGTGGCCTTCTTGGGCGAGGGCGATGTGGCAAACTCCTTTATAGTCGGGGTTAGCTTTGAAGTTCGATCGATCCGTGATGTCGTAAAAGTATTTTATCCCTTGTTCTGCGGCAAAATCGCGGAGAATATCGACGTTGCGGTTAGCGCGTTCATCGTTAGTGAAAATGTAGTGGTCGGGAATTAAGACGATTTTGTCGGGATTCCAGACTTTAGCATTATCGCCGAATTCCTTTTTGAATACGCCAATGGTGCCCGGCCCGCAGACATCGTGGGTCATCAATACGTCTGTTTCTACCCAGATGTTGTCTCCGGGCTCGACTTTGGTGCGGCCCGATGCTTTGGCCAAGATTTTTTCGGTGATGGTCATTCCCATAGTGCGATCGCTCTTTTTCGTGAGATGCTACAAGTGTATTGTAAGCGAAACATTCCCTGTTACCGAGGATACTGACGCAGGAAGATGTCTCGGATGTACTTCCAACTTGAGAGAAGCGTCCAGTTCGATCGCAGTTTTCTATTGCATCTAATACAAATTGTAGGGCGAGCAATCCCCACCTTACGAAATTATGCGTAATGTTATGTGTTGTTAAATAATTCGAGTTAATTATTAAAAGGTAAATTATATTGGACATCGACCTAATTTAAATATTCAGTTTGGGTACGACCAAAACTTTGTAATATTTTGCGTACAGGTCGCCAGGAGAAATTACGATGAATTGCGAAAAAGTTCAACATTTCAAAGTGTAGCATAGCGCCGATCGCCTGCCGGAATTCATACCGATCGCCAAAACCACCCGATCGCCCAAAACATCCGCTGCGGGAATTGCGATCGGCACTCTGCTGATCCTGTTAGCACCGCCAGTTCAAGCTGCTAATCTAACATTCGTCTCTGATTGCCAATCATTATTGCTCTTTAGACGTGTAGATAAAGGAGGCTCAAGCCCAACTACGTACCTATAAAACAAATCTGATTGCCAATCATTATTGCTCTTGAGACGTGTAGATAAAGGAGGCTCAAGCCCAACTACGTACCTATAAAACAAATCTGATTACCAAGGATTGCCAATCATTCTAAAAGCCGCCCAATAGTAGGGATGAGAAAAATTCCGAGTCCCTGTCTTTGTCATTTCCGGAGGTAGCTGCACATTACCCACAGAAGTCCGCAATATTCCCCCTTCAATCCGCACCTGTTGGCGCAACATTTCTAATTGCGCTTGCCGCAAGGCCTCAGCCTTCATCGGAGCAGTTTTCAACTGGCCGTAAAAGTCCGCCATCAATCCCAAACTGCCCTCGTCGCTGACATACCAGAGAGTCGCTAGAGCCGATTTAACCCCTGCTTGCACGGCTAACCCGCCAAAGCCCAACTCGGATTCTCGATCGCCCACAGCAGTCCTGCAAGCACTTAAAACCAACATATCAACCTGTGGACTGCCCCATCCCATGTCCCGCAACTGATTCAAACGCAATTTAGTATCCCACAACTGAATGAAGGATTCGCTGGGGTTTCCCGATCGAAATTCGGCGTGAGTAGCCAAGTGAATTCTCCCAAAAGGGTACTGCTGGCGCTGCGATTTCAAATTTGCCAGAGTGAAAGCTTGGTTCAAGAAAGACTTACCGGGCGACTCCTGCGGGATAATTGTCGAAACTTCTATTTCCACCGCAGGCAAAGGACTCATATCGGGAAATTGTGACGCACCCATTGCCAGAACTTGTGTATTTGGCAACTTAGTGGTGCTGGTATCTGTCAAACTCAGACTCGGCATTGAACCGACGCTGTAACGCTCTATCAGAAAGCCTTTCCCGTCATGTAGCGCCGCCATCGGTATCGATCGCAACCCCATATCCGCAATAAAAGATAAATTCTGAATACCTTTGGCTTGTAACTCTGCCTCGATCGGCGCTATCATCCACTGGTAAAGCTGCTGAGCGAAGGGTAAATAAGTTTTAGTATTGCGCTTTACCGGATTAGTCAGTTCGTTGCGAAATTTCCGAATAGTTTCCATTACCTCGGCGCGAGAGGTTCCAGCGATCCGCACGCGAAAGGGCGCGCTATCGGGGGCGATTACCATTACTTCGAGTTCGTCAGAGCTTTTAATTTGCTGTTCTACGCGCAACAGCGGCGAACTGTTGTAAGGTCGATCGAATGTAGAACCATTGGGTACAAAGCTCATATATACGAGAGCTGGTTTGATACCTGTGCCTTTTGCGACGCTGCGAAGAGTATTTTGAGCATTTTCTAGCGTGGCGCGTTTATTTGTTTGTGGCAAATTCAGGTAATCGACAAACTCCCTGGTAAATCTGTTTTCTACCGGAAAAATAATGGCGCTGGGGTTAACTGGCAAGCTGGAAACGTCAATAATATTCGAGGTTTCGCGACGTGAATTAGGCTGTTGCAATGAACTAGATATCTGGTTTTGCTGTTGCAAGCTGGCAGAAAATAAAGGATTTGTCCTGGGAAGCCCGTTGCTGGAGAGCGCCGGAGCGAGTTCCGGTGTCGGTATCGGTGCGAGATTGATTGGTGCGGGAGCAGGGAGAATTTGAGTAATTGTCGGCGCTGGTGACAAATTCGATATCGGCGCTGGATTTTGAGTAATCGTTGGTGCGATCGGCAAATTCAATATCGGCGCTGGATTTTGAGTAATCGTTGGTGCGATCGGCAAATTTGATATCGGCGCTGGATTTTGAGTAATCGTTGGTGCTGGATTTTGAGTAATTGTCGGCGCTGGTGACAAATTCGAGTTCGGCGCTGGATTTTGAGTAATCGTTGGTGCTGGTGACAAATTCGATATCGGCGCTGGATTTTGAGTAATTGTTGGTGCTGGTGACAAATTCGATATCGGCGCTGGATTTTGAGTAATTGTCGGCGCTGGTGACAAATTCGAGTTCGGCGCTGGATTTTGAGTAATTGTCGGCGCT
>NZ_JAEQCF010000119.1:0-14938 GCF_020738625.1 Microcoleus sp. PH2017_09_SFU_O_A | reverse complement strand
AAACTGTGGTCGTCGGCGCCGTTGGGTTGTGTACCGCCGCAATTGCGACGGTTCCTTCAGAAGAGTAGTTCGCTACGGCTACTGGTAAAGTTTAGTGCTCTGAATTCAGCTCTATAACTTTTGATCGAGAAAGCACCCATAACTTTATGGGTGCTTTTTGCTGATTGGGTAGTTGGTGATGAGTAATCTTCTTTATGCTCTACCATTATTCATTTTGCAAAATGTTAAAGAACATCCCTTTGATCGGCAAAATGCCATTATTCGGACAAGTTAACAGGTTTAAGAAATATCAGGTTGTACTCCAGCAGAGCGAAGAAGACTGCGGGGCGGCTTGTTTGGCTTCGATCGCCAAATTTTACGGACAGAACTTTACCATTAGCCGTTTGCGAGAATCTGCGGGTACAGGCCAAAAGGGGACAACTCTGCTGGGCTTGAAACAAGGCGCTGAGGCGGTGGGCTTTAATGCTCGATCGGTGCGAGCAGCGGCTGCTATTTTAGACAAAATTGACGAAGCACCTTTACCGGCTATTATTCACTGGAGCGGGTACCACTGGGTTGTTTTGTACGGAAAGCAGGGCGACAAATATGCGATCGGCGATCCGGCTGTCGGTATGCGCTATATTTCCAAAGAAGAATTAGCAGCAGGTTGGACAGATTGGCTGTGCTTGCTAGTAGACCCAGATCCCGATCGATTTTTTGCCGAAGCAGACGGCCAACCGCCCGCCAATTCGTTACAAAAATGGACGCGCCGGGTTTGGATTTACCGCCAGCTTTTAATGGAAGCACTGTTGATGAATGTGGTGTTGGGTTTGCTGTCGATTGCTTCACCTTTTCTCGTACAACTGCTCACCGACGACATTCTGGTGCGGGGCGACACGCAACTTTTGGCAAGTGTGGCGATCGCAGTTATAGTTATGAACCTATTTAGCAGCAGTTTAGGATTAGTACAGTCGAACTTAATTGCTCAATTTTCCCAGCGTTTAGAATTGGGATTGGTCATGGAATTCGGGCGTAAATTCCTGCGATTGCCTTTAAGCTTTTACGAAACCAGACGCAGCGGCGAAATCGTCAGTAGATTACAAGATATCCAAGAAATCAATAAATTAGTTTCTCAATTTGCGATCAGCTTACCAAGTCAATTTTTTATAGCTGTAGTTTCTTTTATTTTCATGTTGTTTTACAGCAAGGAACTGACGCTGGCAGCTACAGTCATCGCTTTGTTCATGACTGCCTCTACAGTAGTTTTTATGCCCGTATTGCAGCAAAAAACGCGGAATTTATTTGTACTGGAAGCAGAAACTCAAGGCGTTTTAGTAGAAACATTTAAAGGCGCGCTGACCGTCAAAACGACTAGCAGCGCCCAGCAACTTTGGGAAGAATTTCAAGGTCGCTTCGGTCGTTTAGCGAGTCTTACTTTTCGCACTACACAAATTGGCATTCTCAACAATATCTTTTCTGGCTTTGTTGCTTCAGCAGGCAGCATTACCCTGCTGTGGTTGGGCAGCGGGTTGGTGATTGACAAGGCATTGAGTATCGGTCAGTTGCTAGCATTTATTAGCATGAATCAAAACGTTACTACTTGGGTGACTTCCTTGGTCGAATCTACTGATGAAATGGCTCGCGTGCAGACAGCAACTCAACGGCTTTCGGAAGTCATAGACGCTGAGCCAGAAAGTAAAAGCGATATTAATAAACCTGTGGTAACGCTTCAAGGCAGCGACGAAATTGTTTGTAAGAGTGTGAATTTTCACTACCCAGGCAGACTTGACTTGTTGGAAAATTTTTCTGTGACGTTTCCGGGCGGTCACGCAATTGCTTTAATCGGTTATTCTGGTTGTGGAAAAAGTACGCTAGCTAAGGTAATTGCTGGTCTGTATCCGCTGCAATCTGGCAATGTGAGAATTGGCGGTTACAATTTGCAAGATTTGTCTCTCGATTGTCTCAGACAGCAGGTGGTTCTTGTTCCCCAAGAAGCTCATTTCTGGAGCCGTTCGATTCTCGATAATTTTCAGTTGGGGAGTCCTGATGCCACTTTTGAACAGATTGTGAAAGCTTGCAAAATTGCCGGGGCGGATGAATTTATCAGCCAATTACCGGATAAATATCAAACTGTTTTAGGGGAGTTTGGGGCGAATATTTCGGGGGGACAAAGACAGAGATTGGCGATCGCCCGTGCCATTCTCAATAACCCGCCCGTGTTGATTCTAGACGAGTCTACCGCAGGGCTAGATCCCGCCAGCGAAGCGGAAGTCTTGGAAAATTTATTGATGTACCGGCAGGGGAAAACCACGATTTTTATCAGTCACAGGCCCCGAGTGATCGATCGCGCCGATTGGATTATCATGTTAGAACGCGGCAGGTTGAAACTGCAAGGATCTGCTGCAAAATTGCGATCGATTCCCGGAGATCACTTAGAGTTTTTGGAACCTTAGACAAAATTGCAAAAATAATTAGGACGGGCTAGAAGCCCATCCCACAATAAAAAAAATTGTGGAACGGGCATCTTGCCCGCCCACTATGATTGTGGAACGGGCATCTTGCCCGCCCAATCTATGATTGTGGAACGGGCATCTTGCCCGCCCAATCTATGATTGTGGAACGGGCATCTTGCCCGTCCAATCTATGATTGTGGAACGGGCATCTTGCCCGCCCAATCTATGATTGTGGAACGGGCATCTTGCCCGTCCAGCTATTGTTGCAATCTTGTCTAATGCACCCGACAAACTAGGGGAATCGCCTCCTGATTTTCCAACACCAAACCGTACTCCAAACCCTCAACAACCGCCTGACAAGAAGCATCCAAAATATTACCAGAAACCCCAACCGTCGTCCAACGATCGTGGCCGTTACTAAACTCAACAAACACGCGAGTTTTAGCCGAAGTTCCCGCACCAGAATCCAGAATTCGCACCTTGTAATCTGTCAGATAAAAATGCGCTATCGCCGGATAAAAATTCACCAAAGCTTTCCGCAAAGCCGCATCCAAAGCCGAAACCGGGCCGTTTCCTTCCGCACATTCCAGAATAATTGTACCGTTTACTGACAATTTCACAGTTGCCAAAGCGGTACAATCTTCGCCAACCTTATCGCAGTGAACTTGAAATCCATGAATTTCAAACCACCGCTGCCGCTTTTCCAAAGCTTCCCGCATCAACAATTCAAAAGACGCCTCAGCACCCTCAAATTGATATCCCTGACTTTCCAAATCTTTCAACTTTTCCAGAATTTGGCGGCAAGCAGGATTTTTGCGATCGAGTTCAATACCAAAAGTCTTAGCCTTCGCCAAAACATTACTCAAACCCGATTGATCCGAAATCACAATTCGCCGGATGTTGCCGATTTTTTCCGGTTCCAAGTGTTCGTAAGTTAACGGATTTTTTTCAACCGCCGATACGTGAATTCCGCCCTTGTGAGCAAAAGCCGAAAGGCCAACAAAAGGAGCGTGATCGTCGGGAGCAAGATTAACAATTTCGCTGACGGAGCGACTGACTTGAGTTAATTTCGCTAATTGCTCATCTTGAATGCAATCATAACCCAACTTGAGCTGAAAATTAGGAATCAAGGAACACAAATTAGCATTACCGCAGCGTTCGCCATAACCGTTAATAGTTCCCTGTACCATCGTCACCCCTTCCCGCACACCAGCCAGAGCATTAGCAACGGCAACTCCAGAGTCGTTGTGAGTGTGAATTCCTAACTGTAAAGATTGAGTTAGTTCAGTTCCTAAAGCCGCTAAAACATCACGCACAACTTGACTAACTTCGTCAGGCAAAGTACCGCCGTTGGTATCGCAAAGCACCAGCCATTCTGCACCAGCATCCGCCGCTGCCATTAAAGTTTTAATCGCATACTCGGGATTGTGTTTGTAGCCGTCAAACCAGTGTTCGGCATCGTAAATAACGCGCCTTCCCTGACTCCGTAAATATTCAATAGTATCTCGAATCATCGCCAGATTTTCTTCTAACGTCGTCTTCAAACTTTCAATTACGTGCAAATCCCACGACTTGCCAAACAGCGTTACCCAGCGAGTCCCCGCAGACAAGATAGGCTGCAACATTTCATCATTGGCTGCCGTTTTTCCCGGTCGTCTGGTCGAACAAAAAGCGACAACTTCTGCTTGAATTAATGGCTGTTCTTTGAGCCGCCAAAAAAATTGTACGTCTTTAGGATTTGCTCCCGGCCAGCCACCTTCAATAAACGGAATTCCTAAACTGTCTAACTGTCGAGCAATTCGCACTTTGTCTTCGAGAGATAAGCAGAGTCCCTCGCACTGAGCGCCGTCTCGCAGCGTGGTATCGTAGATCCAGAGCCGATTTTTCATGGGAATTCTCAATTCTCAATTGGTAATATATCACTTATCATATTAGATGAAATTATTTGAAATAAATGCGATAATATATAGGAAAATTAACATAAATCTAATCGGGGTAAATTACTGTGGTTAAGGTACAAGCGCAAGGAAAAACATTTGAGTGCGATCGCGGATCGAATCTCCGTGAAGTCTTGCTCAAAAACGGCATCGATCTCTACAACGGCAACGCTAAAGTCATCAACTGCCACGGTTTGGGGACTTGTGGCACCTGTGCCGTCACCATCGAGGGCGAAGTTTCCGAGTCCGAGTGGCGTGAAAAAGCGCGACTTTCGATTCCTCCCCATTCTCCCGCATCAAACCGCCGTTTGTCCTGCCAGACTAAGGTTTTGGGCGATATTAAGGTGACAAAATATGATGGTTTTTGGGGCCAGGGCTCGGAAACTGTATGGAAACCTCAAGGATAGATTTTTGGTGCAGGAAGGCTGATAAGCTGTAGTGCATTTAGATTGCATATTTTGGGTGGTGCTGCGAAGCCCACCCCACAAGAAAATATGTAAGACTTGCCCCAAAATTCTAACTGTAAGGTGCGAACACCAGCACCTTACCCTCAAGAAGGCCCCGAGGTAAAAAAGCCAGACAGTCCATAGAAAAGTCAATGAATTCATCTCAAGATATTCTGATTATTGGTGGCGGAATTATCGGCCTTTCCCTAGCAGTTGAACTGAAATTGCGAGGGGCATCTGTCGCTGTTCTTACCGCCGATTCTCCACAACCGACGGCCCGGGCTGCTGCCGGAATGCTCGCTCCCCAAGCGGAACGAATTCCCCCCAGTCCGATGCTGGATTTGTGCTTGCAAAGTCGCGCGCTGTATCCTTCCTGGGTGGAACGCCTGGAAGAGATTACGGGGTTGAAAACGGGGTATTGGCGATCGGGAATTCTCGCACCAGTTTGTCAAAACGATCCTCAACAACAGCCGCTATTGTCAAACCTTAACTCTCATTGGTTAGACAGAGATACTGTTCGCCAGCACCAGTTTGGATTGGGTGAAGAAGTAATCGGTGGTTGGTGGTATCCTGACGACGCTCAAGTGGACAACCGCGCTTTATTTCGGACGCTACAGAGCGCAACCAAAGAATTGCAAATTGAGATTATTCAAGATACTGCAAAGGAAATTATTCGGCATGGAAACCGAGTTTTTGGCGTAGAAACAACGGCAAGAAAATTGCAAGCTGACCGTTATGTTTTGGCGGCAGGGCCTTGGTGTGAGAAGTTATTGAATGTTCCGGTTTTTCCCAGAAAGGGGCAAATGCTGTCAGTGTGCGTACCAAAAGATTGTGCAGTTATGCAGCCATTGCAAACAGTTTTATTCGGGACTGGCATTTATATTGTGCCGCGTCAAGATGGCAGAATTATTATTGGTGCAACTAGCGAGAATGTGGATTTTACCCCTGGAAATACCCCAGCGGGAATCCAAAGTTTGCTAGCAGGAGCGATTAAGTTATATCCCGAATTGCAGAATTATCCGATTCTAGAGTTTTGGTGGGGATTTCGGCCTGCTACGACGGATGAGTTGCCGATTTTGGGCGCTTCTGCTTGGGATAATTTGACATTGGCAACTGGGCATTATCGCAATGGCATTTTGTTGGCTCCGGTGACTGCTAAGTTGTTGGCTGATTTGATGTTAAATCGAAAGTTAGATCCGTTGTTGGCTGCTTTTAATTATGCGAGGTTTGCATTTTCCTGACATTCGGTTTAATCGTTCGGACTTTAGTCCTCTCTTTATAAAGATAAATGAAGCAGGACTAAAGCCCTTACTACGAACTTAATTTTGGCGTAAGTCCAAATTAGTTAGATTCCGTTTTTTTGGGTAGGTTCAATTCCCTGCATTTAAGCGCAGCCAAATCGTAAGCATTTTGGTAATCTTTACCGCCTAACATCACATCGCCGTAATATTCATAGGGTTGATTTCCGTAAACCGGCAGGGGATCGTCTTCTGGATAATCTTCTTTTGATTCGTCTAGAATTGCTTTGAGTTTCTTGACGCTCAATCGCTGGGCGGGGAAGTAATGAATGTCTTGAGCATTGAAGCCAAGATGCGGAAAAGTTGGGTCAACAATGCGCTCGTTGAGTTCAATCCAGCTATACTCGATGGGTTTGTAAGGCGCTCCGGGTGCAGCTAAAAAGCCTTGAACGTAGATTGCGCCTTCGGTGGTTAATGCTGCTTTGGAAGCGTTATCAAAGCAGTTTTTACGGTTGCTTTTAATGCGAGTGGCGATTTCAATAGAAAGCGTCTCGTCTAACAGTTCGCTCATGATTTATTCTAGTTGCGCGTGCGACTAAATTGTAGCAAGTCGGAGCTGCGATCGCAAAAAACGAACGATCGCCAATCACGATCGCTCCTCAAATTCCCGTTTCCACGAGTCGAGCCAAAATCCTCTGCGGTGGTGGATGTTGTGTCACATTTGGGTTTCGGGGGCGGTTTGTCAAAGGCGTAAGCGGGGGTGATACGCGCCGAAAAGTCGATCGCCCGCATCAACTTCCCGGCGGATAAAAATATTTGGGAGTCGCGCAATATGTAATTTATTGCTCGATGGGTACATCAGGTAAACGGCTCCACTCATTCCACGATCCATCGTAGTTTCGGACGTTGGGATAGCCCAGTAAATACTTCAAAACAAACCAGGTATATGCAGAACGTCCACCAATAGCACAGTAAGGAAACACTTGCTTGTCAGCCGTAATCCCCTGGTTGCTGTAGAGAGTGTATAACTCCTCGGCTGATTTAAAAGTTCCATCTTCATTCAGAGTGAGAGTATGCTCAAGATGCACCGCCCCCGGAATATGTCCCCCGCGTTCGGTTCCTTCTGGTGGCTTTAGCATAAATACTTCGCCACAGTATTCTTGAGGGGTACGCACATCCAGCAACACGCAATCTGTCCGATTCAGAGATGCCTGAACCTCTGCTTGTAGAACCCGCAAATTGGCATCTGGAGATTTTGCACGGTACTGAGTGGGTGCGAAGTTTGACAACTCTAATGTCAGCGGACAACCTTCTGCTACCCATTTCTGATATCCGCCGTTGAGTACATATACTTTGTCATGTCCAAATAATTTCAACAGCCAGAAGATCCAAGCTCCTGTAGCGGGATTACTACCGCAAGCAATCACAGTCGTTTCACGGGAAATTCCCGATCGCGACAGCAATTTTGCGATCGCAATTGGATCTAGATTTATGCCGAGATTAGGTGTGAGAATATCTGCAAAAATATTCCAGAAAACTGCACCAGGAATGTGAGCATCTTTGTATGGCTCTGGATTCATATCAACTTCAACCAGACGCACAGTCGGATCGTTAAGACGATCCATCAGCCATTGCGTATCTACCAAAACTTCTGGGTGAGTATATTGGGACATCGGTTTTATCCTGTTATTTGCATTAAAACTAAATCAAGCGCGTACCTATTTAGCAAAGTGGCTAAATGCTGCACGGATGGCGATGAACCACACCATCAGGGTTGAGAATAGGTAGAGGTAGAAGCGCAGCAGGATTAGATTGAATGTACAATGAACGATGCTGTGCAAAGCGCGAAAGCCAACGAAGATCCAAGCCGCATTCACATAAACTGCATCTACCTGGTTCGTGATGAAAAGGTATAGCACCAGCGCATAAAACAGGACGGGAATCTCGAACAAATTCTTGAAGTTATCGGACGGATTTGATACCTCTGGTGGCGAGATTTGTGCCAGCATACCAGTTACAGCCAGCTCCTTCGGGGCGAGCTTTGTATTGTTGAGGAAAGTGATACGGCGGATGTAGAGATAAACCCAGACTACCAGTGTCACAAACACCATTGCAAAGAAGGGACTAAAAATTGCATTTTGCATCGTTTTTACCTATAAAACTCAATTGTTCTGAAGATGGGCGGGCGATAAAATGCGCCCTACGCTATGTACAAGAGTTGAAGAAACAAAGACTAAGGTAAATTCAATCAGAGGATGGAGTACCTCTAGGTGAAAAGGAGTGTTGAGATGAATGGTCAAAAATTGTAGTCCCAGCAGTACGGGTAGACTTGCGGTGAGACGTTGTATTTGAGGTGAGAATCGAGTCAGCAGCGACCATCCCAGTAATAATAATGACAGCCCGCTATATCCTCGGACTAGCCAAACATGAATATCCCACCATGCAGGATTGACAAAGTAAGCGAATCCAACCGTTAACAATTGAGCAATCAAGCAGAGGTTAAAGACGACTGAAGTCGCATAAAAGCCGATCGGCATCCAACGCATGGGAGTGCGATCGCGCTCAATTTCCGAATTGATGGTCATGTCACGTTATTTTTGATACTTTTGATAATATAAGCTGAGTAATTCAGCAGTCATAGACCCCGATCGGGTACACTTTTCGCTATCACGACGATGACAAATTCCTTACAGCATTTATTTGAAGCAATCAATCAAGTCAAGAATGAACAAGATCTGCGATCGCAAGTCGTGCCGCAAATCGGCGAGTATTTTGCCGCTAAGCGATCGGGAGTCTTTTTCTTTGACCAACTGCCTTTGTTAGATAAAAAATTTCATAAAACCCTGGAAATTGCACTATCGATCGAATATAATCCTATTGCGCGTTATCTAGTTGAGCGCCATGCTCCAGTCCACGAAGCACTGGTAGCATCACCCAAAGTTTGGACGATGATTTGTCCTCGCCCCGATCATTGGCACGTGATGGCGGGCCCGATTGTAAGTTGCGGTCAATTAGTGGGTGTATTCGGTTGCACTCGCGAACAGTCAATGTCTGCTTTTGATGCACAAAATTTAGCAGATTTGAGTGGAATTTGTTTGCACTTATCTGTCTGGAGTGCAACAATGCGATCGCCATACCAGCCTTTCAAAACCAATCGCTTAACGCCTCGTGAATTGGAAATTGCCGAGTTGGTGGCTTTGGGACGAACTAACGCCGAAATTGGGACTGAACTTTGGATTACTGAAAATTCTGTGAAGCAAGCTCTGAAGCGAATGTTCCGCAAGCTTGAGGTTTCATCCCGCGCGCAGATGGTGGCACAACTTTCTGCTACAAAATACGAGCCTAGTGTCAAGCAGTCTGTATCAAATTTGGTGCTCAACGGCGATCGATAACATTTTGCTTGCGCCCTCACCGATTAGCCAACCGTATAGTAGTATGGTATTATTTGATTTTCTGTCAATCACCTGCAATCTAAACTATATTCTCAGCTAAGCACTTATCCACACTACAGACATACTGAATGAAAAGCGCGATCAAAAAGTCGGATTTTGTGCTATCTCCTTACATGAAGAGCAACAATTTCAAAGCTACATACCAACTACTCAATACAGTCATCCCCTATACATTTTTATGGTTTTTAGCATTTAAAGCTGCTGCCATTTCTGTATGGCTGCTGCCACCGATCATCGTGTTGATGATACTCTTTTCAGGACGCTGTTTCTCCTTGATGCACGATTGCGGACACTATTCTCTGTTTAGTTCCAAAAAAGTCAATCGCACAGTGGGTTTTCTGCTAGGTATCATCAATGCAATTCCTCAGTACCCCTGGTCTAGGGGACACGCTTACCATCACAAAAATAATGGTAATTGGGATATGTACCGAGGCCCTTCGGCGTTGATTTCCACCGAAAAGTTTGCGGCACTCAGTCCATTTAACCAAAAGATATATCAGTTGCTCAGACACCCGCTGATGCTGTTTCCTGGTGGCTTTTTCTACCTGATTATCAAACCAAGACTCGCGCTAATATTGGGAATTGCTGGTTTTGTCAGACATACTTTTGATTGTCTCAATCAAGATTTAGGTATGGGTTTATCTAGAATAATTGCTTCCTACAAATCCAAACACTGGTATACGACGGCTGAGTTTTGGGATTTACTCTTCAACAATATTTGTGTGGTGGGTAGCTGGCTTTATCTGGGTAACTTACTTGGGTTTGGGTTTTTCTGGAGTGTTTACTCAATTGTGATGACTTGTTCGGCGGCGATATTTATCTGCATCTTCTTTGTGCAGCATAACTTTGAGGGTTCCTACGCTCACAAGACAGAGGGCTGGGACTATCTGCTTGGTGCGATCGAAGGTAGCAGTTATCTAAAATTACCAACTATTCTCAATTGGTTTTCGGCTGATATTGCTTACCACAATATTCATCATCTGTCTGAGCGAATTCCTAATTACAATCTTCGGGCGTGTCACAATGCTAATTTGCACCTGCTTGGTAATTCAAGAATCCTGACAATTCGCGAGATTCCTGATTGTTTTAAGTTCATTCTTTGGGATGCTGCTTCAGATAGTCTGCAATCGATCGCATCATTTAGACAACAAGTAGAAATAATTTGATTCCCGTACTATGCAACCCAACGATCGGCTTTTCGGGGAAGCTGTCAACTGTCAACTGTCAACTGTCAACTGCTATACATTCTGCTCTGGAAAGAAGGTAAAAAAATGAATTTATTTGTTGTTGTACTTGGAGTTTTGTTTGTACTGCTGGCGATCGCCCTTCTGATCTATTTAATCACGGCTCGCCCTTATCAATCATCGGACTCCGTGGCCAATTCCTACGACGAATGGACGGAAGACGGGATTCTCGAATTTTATTGGGGCGAGCACATCCACTTGGGCCATTACGGTGCGCCGCCACAACGCAAAGATTTCCTCGCAGCCAAATCGGATTTTGTGCATGAAATGGTGCGCTGGGGAGGCTTGGATAAATTACCTGCCGGTACTACCGTCTTAGATGTGGGCTGTGGAATTGGCGGTAGCAGTCGTATTCTCGCGAAGGATTATAAGTTTGCTGTCACGGGGATTACGATCAGCCCGCAGCAAGTTAAACGCGCTCAAGAATTAACTTCCCCAGATCTCGATTTGCAGTTTCGGGTGGATGATGCTATGGCGCTGTCGTTTCCAGATGCGAGTTTTGATGTGGTTTGGTCGATCGAAGCTGGGCCGCATATGCCAGATAAAACCGTGTTTGCGAAAGAGTTGATGAGAGTCGTCAAGCCCGGTGGCGTGGTGGTTGTGGCGGATTGGAATCAAAGGGACGATCGCAAAATCCCGCTCAATTTCTGGGAGAAACCAGTAATGCAGCAACTGCTGGATCAATGGTCACATCCGGCTTTTTCAAGCATCGAGGGCTTTTCAGAACTTTTAGAAGAAACGGGGTTTGTGGAGGGCGCTGTAACCACCGCAGATTGGACGCAAGAAACCCTTCCTTCCTGGATAGATTCTATCTGGCAAGGTATAGCTAGACCGGCCGGATTAGTGCGTTTTGGTGTATCGGGTTTCATCAAGTCTCTGCGAGAAGTACCGACTCTTTTACTAATGCGTTTAGCCTTTGGTGCGGGGCTTTGCCGCTTTGGAATGTTCCGCGCACTGCGAGCAAATTCGGTAGAAAGAAGACTGGCGGTTGAAACCGCGTCTACACAGGCAAAACCCGCCTCCGCGGGTTGAAGATATTGCAATTAAAATTACGTGGGCTAGAAAGAAGACTGGCGGTTGAAACCGCGTCTAGACAGACAAAACCAGCCTCCGCGGGTTGAAGATATTGCAATTAAAATTACGTGGGCTAGAAAGAAGACTGGCGGTTGAAACCGCGGCTAGACAGACAAAACCCGCCTCCGCGGGTTGAAGATATTGCAATTAAAATTACGTTATTCTCTTCAGTCTCGCGTTGCGCGGACTTCGTTTGTGTAGACGCGGTTTCAACCGCCGTCTAGCGGTTTCAACCGCCGTCTTATCTTAGAGATAATTTGAATATGAGCTAGATCATAGAAAGCTTTGGAACAATTTGGCAAACTGAGAGTAAGGTTAAATAGGAGGTCAATTTTATGACCAATATTGCTCTCAATTTTAAGACTGCACCGGGGCATGAAGTGCTGGCGGCGGCTGGCAAGAAAATGCTGAGGCCGGGGGGAAAAGTTGCTACGGAAATGTTGTTTGAATGGGCGGATTTTCAAGCGGGCGAAACTGTTTTAGAGTTGGCTGCTAGTTTTGGATATAGCTCGATCGCCCTTGCGGAACGTTTTGGCGTTAAAGTAGTGGGAGTTGAGAAGAATCCCGACAGTGTGGCGCGCGCTCGTGCTAATGTTGCAGCAGCGGGTTTGGGCGATCGAGTCCAAATTGTCGAAGCAGATATTTTTCACTTGGATCGGATTTCCCAAGAGTTTGATTGGGTGTTGGCTGAAGCTATCCTGACGATGCAGTCAGGGTGGGGGAAAGCTAAAATTATATCGGGAATTTGCGATCGGCTAAAACCGGGCGGCAAGTTTCTTTCTCACGAACTTTTAGCTAGAAACCGAGAATCAGAAATTCACAAAGCTTTGTCGGAAGTGATTCGGGCTAATTCAACGCCTTTGTCTGAGTCTGGCCCGATTGCTGTTTGCCAAAACGCGGGTTTGCAAGTAGAAAAGTGTCAAACTGGGGCGATGGGACTCCTCAACTTGCCACGAATGGTTGAAGACGAAGGTTTTGTGGGTACTGTGCGGATTTTGTGGAATATTTTAAGTAAATCGCAAATTCGCGATCGTATTTTAGCAATGCGTCAAGTTTTCCAAAAGTACGATCGCGATTTAGACTACATCATCCTTTGTGCAACAAAACAATATTAAGGGATTCAAAAATCATGACTGCTACTCTTTTACCGTTAGAATCTTCCGCAATCCAACTCCGAGAAGCAATTGAATATCCCGCCGCCGGAGTGCTGAGCAAAATTTTAGTAAAGGACAATAATTGCCAGTATACCCTACTTTGTCTGGCTGCTGGTAGCGAGGTTTCCGAACACTCTTCGCCGCGCAATGCCACAGTTAATGTAGTCGAAGGAAAGGGAATTTTGACTTTGGAAGGTAAGGATATTGTCTTGGAACCGGGGGTGTTTGTTTTTATGCCCGCCCGTGCTCCCCACGCCTTGAAAGCTGAAGAAAACTTGGCGTTTATTTTGACATTTTCGGAGTAAAATAATACTGTCAATTCTGATTAATTTCAAGAAACTAGCATTAGTATTTTATTTGAAAATCAACCTCTCGATCCCCCTAGCCCCCCTTAAGAAGTAGGGTGGTTTTATTGTGAGGATAGGAAATATAAAAATACCAACAGTATCGCTCAAAGGTTGGCTCGCGCTTGGGCCAAGGTACGTAGTTGCGCTCTTAGCGTCTTTCCTAATATTATAAAGAGCGCTGAAGCGCAACTACGTACCTAATTTTTCTGACGACAATAAAACCGCCCTGCCTAGCCCCCCTTAAGAAGGGGGGGACAAGAGCATCAAAGTCGCCACAACGATTCGGGGAACCGAAGTTTTCTTCAAAGTCCCCCTTCTTAAGGGGGATTTAGGGGGATCAAAACTTAGCGATAAACCTACCGAATCAATGTACTTCTTCCCTTCATTAATCTATGTCTTCTCCAGAGGCGATCGCCTCCAGTTGTTTCCAATCCAACACAGTAATTTTTCCGCCTCGACTGTAAGATACAAATGGCTTGAGTTTCTTAAACAACCGCACGCATTCTTCGTAGGTGATGCCAATACTGCGAGCAATTTGATAGTAGGGAAAACGTTTTTCTAAACATACACTATTATCCACAATCTTCGTACCTTGCTCGATGCCAAAGTAATGAATGAATCTCGCCAGCCGCACGATCGCCCTTTCCGACACCAAACCGTGTACAGTCTCGTGCAGTTGCTGCAACCGCTGGTTAAAAACCGCCAATATTCGCAAAGCAATCTCAGGATTTTGCCGAATTGCTGCTAGCAAAAATTCCCGTTCTGTGGTAAGAACTTGCACGTCAGTTTCTGCCGTCACCGTTGCCGACGCAACTCCGTTACCCAGCAAAGCAGGTGCGGCAAAAATATCTCCCTGAAATAAAGTACGCAAAATTGTTTCTTTGCCCGCCGCCGCTGTTTTTGCTACCCGCAGCGAACCGCTCAAAAGCGTGTATAATTTTTCGGGGATGCGATCGCCCTCATACATCACAACTTCTCCCTGTCGGTAACTCCGAATTGCTGTATGTTCTTGCAGTTGCTCTAAATCAGTTCGGTTTAAGCTGGCAAATATCCCAATTTGGGCCAGTTGCTCAACGGTTGCTTTCATAAATTTAACTTGAGCCGGAGTCCATTCAGAGTATCATAGCGGTGAATTCAGAATATATCGAGGCTAGCAGAGCTAGTACCTAGCTAGCGATTAAATAGACAAGGTAGTACACTTGTAGACAAATCTACGATGTACCTGTTCAAACCCTGGGCGATTCCCAAAAAACCTTGGATTGTCAGTAAAGATACTCGCTTGCGCTGGGATGTTTCGGGGAAGTTACCAGCCAAACCTACCCTGTCGGGCGATCGGTGAAATTAGCGTGTTGAGGTCGAACAATGCTTTTATCCATCAAAACAAAGTTAAAATTAAACAAGAGTCAGACAACTGTCATGAGCAAACACGCTGGAATAGCAAGGTTTACTTATAACTGGGGATTGGCTACTTGGAGTTACCTTTATCAAGATGGATTGAAGCCCAATAAATACCTGCTCAAGAAATTCTTTAACAATCATGTAAAGCCTGAGTTTACATGGATTAAAGAAGCGGGAATTTGCCAGAAGATAACTCAATATGCTTTCGACAATCTT
>NZ_JAEQCF010000118.1:0-12729 GCF_020738625.1 Microcoleus sp. PH2017_09_SFU_O_A | reverse complement strand
ATAATTGCCATTCAATCAGAAGCGAGATCCCCAATGGCTCCTACACAAGTAGTTACTTTTGTCAAATTTCTTGTTAAGAAAGATGTTTATAAAGCATAGGATCGAAGGGGGACTTTGATCGGAATCTTGTCCCCCCCTTAGTAGGGGCGGTGGATGGTGCGGGCCCGCCCTCGGCTAGGGTGATCGGATTCTATGCAACCTCATAAAAAATTGCTATAAGCCATTAATAGTTAACCAAATTGGGTTAACTATTAACACTAAGTGTAATTGGGTTAGTCGAATCAGTTCATTCGGACTGTCAAGGCATCTCGTGCTTGTTCTCGATCGTCAAAATGGACTTTTTCGGTGCCCAAAATCTGATAATCTTCGTGTCCTTTGCCTGCAATCAGCACGCCATCTCCGGGTTTAGCGTCCATAATAGCAGTGCGAATGGCTGCGGCGCGATCGCACATCACGACGGGTTTTACGTCAGCGGGAATGCCTGCGAGCACATCTTCCAAAATGCGATCGGGATTTTCGGTGCGCGGATTGTCGGAGGTAACAACGGCTATATCGGCCAACTCTGCCACGATTTTACCCATGATCGGGCGTTTCGTGCGATCGCGATCGCCACCGCAACCAAACACACAAATCATTTGACCGGGAATAAACGGCCGCGAAGCCTTCAACAAGTTCTCCAAACTATCTGGAGTGTGCGCGTAATCGACAATTACACTAATATCTTGATCGGAACTAATTTGCACCCGTTCCATCCGTCCCGGCACTCCCGAAAACAAAGCTAATTTCTCCACAATTGCGGACAAATCTAAACCCAATTCTAAAACCGCACCGACAGCAGCCAGCATATTGGATAAATTGAACTGACCGACTAAAGGCAAAACAAAAGCAGTTTCGCCCTTGGGAGTGTGCAGCATTCCCTTAACTCCATTGGGCTGATACTGCAAATCAAAAGCATACAAATCAGCAGTTTTGTCCGTAGTGCTGTAACTCCATACTTGCTCGGATTTGAGGCTTTCAACAATCCGCCGTCCGTAGGAGTCGTCAATATTAATTACAGCGCGATTTTTGAGATAATTTTGACTAAACAAAAGCGATTTTGCCTCAAAATAATCCTCCATATCGCGGTGATAATCGAGATGATCTTGAGTCAAGTTGGTAAACACAGCAACTTCAAAAGTACAGCCCAAGACTCGCTGCTGTGCTAAAGCATGGGAACTGACTTCCATCACCCCGTGTTTGCATCCAGCGGTGACAGCTTCTGCTAGCTGTTTTTGCAAGTCGATCGCAAAAGGTGTAGTGTAAAGAGCAGTTTGTTGGAAACCAGGCCAGCGAGTGTAAAGCGTGCCGAAAATTGCTGTCGGCAACTGCATTTGATTGAGCAAAAATTCGATTAAATGAGTTGTTGTAGTTTTGCCGTTAGTCCCAGTAACGCCTACAAGTTTTAATTTGCTAGCAGGATTGCCGTAAAATGTGGTGGCTATTTGACCGCAAATTTGAGCCATGTCGGTTGCCACAATCACGCAGGTATCCCCGTCTTGGGGGGGTGTTTTCTCGGCGGCTTGAGTGGAAATTATGGCCGCAATTGCACCGCTGGCGATCGCGCTTTGCCAAAAATCTCCGCCATCTACCCGCGTCCCCGGCATTCCCAAAAACAAATCCCCCGCCTGACAAGCATGGGAATTAGTAGATAAACCCTTGACTTCGGCATCGAGAGCTCGATGTTGGGTGTCAAAGGAAATGCCGGGAAGTGTTGCTAATAATTCTCTCAATTTCATCTGAAAAACTCCTCACTTGGATGTTTTGAATATGACTTGCGCCAGAAATTGTTCGATCCGCTATCTACAAGCCTTTTCGGTGTAAAATCGGCACTCTCCGGGCCAAGAGTGCGGACTCGGCACCCAAAGGGCTTGATTTTTTGCGTTAAATCATATTATTCTGATTGATCGATTTGCAAATATTTCTGTAACATTTGCTCCAATTGTTGAACTGTACAGCGGGGAGAAGGACGAGGTAATTGTTCTTCTGGGGAAAATGCAGCGTCGCCACCAGAATTTTTGCGTTGGGACTCCACTTTAAACAAAACTGGCACTTCGTACTGGTAAGCTTGAAACCAGTCATCACGTTCGGTAATGTCTCGTACTTCCAATTGAAACTTGAGGCTTTCAATCTGTTCGAGTTTTTCTTGCAACCCTTCGCACAAGTGGCATCCGGGTTTGCTGTACAAAATCAATCGCATCATCAGAGTACAATTAGACTTGATATTAAATTCTCGAAAGTGTGAAAAGTGCGATCCTCTTCGAGGGCTTCGCTAACGGAAGTTGGCGAACCAGACTTCGCAAAAAGCAAGCCCCGGCATGATTGACCTCAACGCACGATCGAGGCTATCTTAGCATTGGTGGCGAACCGATTACTACAATTTGCCATCTCAATGCAAATGCCAGCCGATCGAACCCTACACTTTTTCTGTAAAAAATGCAAATTACGCCGGAAATATCTTGCCGAATTAAATTATTGCGTCTGCCTCTCATCATTGGGATTGTTACTATTCACTCGTCCATCAATTCTGTGGGATATGCTGACAAATTTTTCCAGACGTTGATTGCGGGGACTTGGGGCGGTTCTTGCGTGGCTTTTCTGTTCATGCTTTCAGGCTTCCTGTTTTTCAGGAATTTTAATTTATCGCTGAATTCTTACAAGGAAAAGCTCCAATCTCGGTTTTGGACTCTCCTGGTTCCCTATTTGTTTTGGAACTTGGCTTTATTGACACTGGTGTTAATTGTGATCAACGTACCGGCAACGAGTGGAATTATCCAAGGGCATTACAAAAAATATATTGGAGACTACAGTTTTGCCAACTTTATAGATTGTTTAACTGGATATAAAAGCCTTTATCCGATCGCATTTCATTTCTGGTACGTCCGGGATTTGATGGCGATGGTGATTCTATCTCCGGTATTTTTGCTGATCGCTAGAAAGATACCTTATCTAGGTATAGCTTTGTTTGCCGCGCCTTGGTTGCTGGATTTTCAAATTGGTTTTAGCATCCAGTGGTTGGGGCCGTTGTTCTTTTATTTGGGATGTCTGATTGCTGTTCAAAAATTGGATCTAACTTGGCTCGACCGACGAAAAAGTGCGATTATCGGTATATACTTAGGCATGGCTCTTGTGCTGACAATTACGCAAACAGCCGACATTAAAACTTTCCAGCACCAGTTAGAATGCTGCACGAGAGTAATGGGTACGGCGGCCATTTGGTGCGCTTCAGATTTAGTGTCGGGAAAGCTAGAAAAAGCCTGTTTTAATTTTTCTGGTTTGGCATTTTTTGTTTATGCTATTCACGAACCGACGGTAACAGTTTTTAAGGAAGTTTTTAACAAGTTGTCAAAGCCTTCCAGTTCGATAACTGTGATTGTATACTATTTATTGACAATCATTCTAGCAACTTTAGTGACGCTGGCGGTGGGGAGTTTTTTACAAAGGTATACGCCTAAGTTCTTTCAAACGATCACAGGTGCAAGGGGATAATCAGTTGACAGTTGACAGTTGACAGTTGATAGTTGACAGTTGATAGTTGATAGTTGATAGTTGACAGCGACCTCTCCCTTGTGGGGAGAAATGATATCAAATCCGGTACCATCGGAATTATTCAGATCTCTATTCTCTCCCTCTGTGTCCTCTGTGTTCTCTGCGGTTAAATCATTCCCATGCAACCGGAAACAATATGAATAGTCTGATTTTAATTTCTCCCTACAAGGGTTCCGGCTTTCAACCAATTCTTTCTGGTAAATGCTGGTTTGGGTTTTCCTTGACTAATGAATCAAGCTTCAGTATAGTATTACAAGTAGCCCAACAAAAAAGGAGGCTGTATGGAGTGGATGGAATACGCAGAAGCTAAGCGAAAATCAGCCAAAAAAATTAGCGCCGATATTCGAGAACGCTGGAACAATCGCATTGTCACGCGGGGATTGCACTTAATGGGTGAAGCGGGGGCGGTGCAGTATTTAGCTGATTACGGGCGCGGCATTGGCACGGGAAAAGTTATTAGTTTTGCACTGTGTGCGGAGTCGGAAGGATACCCGGAAATGGCGATCGGCTTTTGGAAAAGAGCGTTTGAATTGGAAACGGGAGAAAAGCCGACTAAAAACACTCCAAATAAGTCTACCACCAATGCTGCTCCTGCTGCAAAATCAAAGGTTGCGGCCAAAGTTGAGACTGTCAATAATCCGATTGTCCCCGAATTACCTCCGCACTTGCAGCCGGGAAGGATTGTGACGATGCAGCCGGTTGACGCGCCCAGCGAACGTTCTTATTACATCGAAAATCCCGACTATTGGGGACAGCCAAAACGCGACGGCAATCGAGTGGTGGTCGTGGCGACGCCAGATAAAGTATACTACCAATCGCGATCGACAAACCTGCGACAACAAGCGTCAATTGCGATCGATCGCGCTTTAATCGACACAGCAGCTAAAATTGGCATCTTTGTCTTAGACGGCGAACTGTATTACAAAAGCTATACGGGCAGCGAACATCGCACGGGCGCCCAAGCTGCTACAGTTAATATTGAAAGCGGTTTTCCGACAACCCAGCCAACGGCAGTTTATGCCATTTTTAAAGCTTTGTTTTCCCACGGTAAAGACTTGACTGGGTTGGCGGAATCCGAACGAATAGCCGCCGGAGTTGCAGTTGGCGAAATCTTGGCAAGTTTATCTACGGAATTTGAAATTGTACCGACATCTCGCACCGCAGGCGAAAAACTTTTACTGGCGCAGCAGCAGGAAGCTGAAAACAGAGAAGGTGAAGTTTGGGTTTTACACAACTGTCTCTATGTCGGCGGCAAAGATGTTAAGAAATTTCCGATGGTGAGGACTAAATACTGTCAGGAATATGACTTATTTATTGTCGGGTTGACTCGGACAAAAGTAGCGGGGCGGCCGTTTAGTGCGATCGAAGTTGCACAAGAAATCAATGGCAAGTTAGTACCGATCGGAACAGTGGGAACGGGCTTTAGCAGCGGGGAAATGCTAGAAATTGCCCGACTGTACGAGGCGAACCCTCGCGGAGTCAAAATCAAAGTGCGATCGCAAGGATTGACGGAAAGCGGCAAACTGTGGCACGCCCGATTCCTGGAAATTTGTTAAAATAGCACGGCGGTTGAAACCGCGTCTATACAAACGATGTCTGCCTCCGCAGACTCAAGAAAATAACATAATTTTGCCGTCCGGTATTCAGCCATGTCCTAGCCGGATCTATGAATTTCAACGGGTGCATCTGGTTTTAGCAAATATGTTTGTAGGGGCGAAGCATGACCGCAGTCAATATGGGATGATAACTAATAACTTATATGCGGTCATGCTTCGCCCTCTTCAAAAGTGAAATGCACCCATTTCAACAAATATTATCGCACAAAATCAGCCGGGATAAATCAATGGTAATCAGCAAAAACAATTTCTACATTTCACCAGAAGAATACCTAGAAGGCGAACGAGTAAGTCCGATCAAACACGAATACAGACGCGGACACGTTTATGCAATGACGGGGGCAAAAAACCCTCACACTATTATTGCTAGCAATCTAATTCGCCTATTGGGAAATCATCTTCTGAATACGCCATGCTTAGTTCTTACCTCTGATGTCAAAGTCAGACTGGAAGAGGCGAATTGCTATTATTATCCTGACGTGGCGGTAACTTGCGACGAAAGAGATACAAGTTCAACTGAAGACTCCATTCTCTATCCATCTCTAATTATTGAGGTGCTATCTCCTTCAACTGCATCTTTTGACAGGGGCGATAAATTTGCCGATTACCAAACTACATCGAGTTTGCAAGAATACGTACTCATCACTCAATCGGAAATCCAAGTTGAATGTTTTCGACTCAATGGTGAGGGAAATTGGGTTTCTCAGATTTACCGACAAGGAGATGAGTTAGAATTAACAAGTATAAATTTTCGCTGCCCGATCGCCCAAATTTATCAAAAAGTTCCAGGTATTATATGATGAAAGATACAACCAGGTTCGTAATGAGGACTTTAGTCCTTCTCCAGAATCCAAAGAAGGACTGAAGTCCTCACTACAAACCTAAACTACGAACCTAAATTAAGCCCTCACGTTGAAAAGTATAGATTTTCGCTTATCGCCCAAATTTATCAAAAAGTTCCAGGTATTATATGATCGAAGATGAAAGAATTTTTTAAGCCACGAAATCCTTTGGTTCGTACCTTCGCACAAACATTGAGACGCTGCTGTCCCGAGGCGCTTAACTTGTTAAATTCCGGTGCCATCGAAACAGAAATCGACTTATTTAAAAAACGTTACCAACAATCGCTTCCCGAAACATTTTATGATTTTTATCGCTGGTATAACGGTTCCGCTTACGAGAGTTCAGAAAATCAGTGGCTGTTGCCTTTTGAACACGGCAGGAGTATGTTATCTTTGGCATCAATTGCTAAGGAGAAAAAATTTTGGGACGCCCAGAGTCAAGTTAATTTTCAAGAATGGCAGCCCGGAGAATATTGGAACAAAGCATGGATTCCGTTTATGAAAGTAGATAATTTGTGGCTGCGGGTTGTGGATACACAGGGCTGTTTCGGCGGGATTCCGGGACAAATTATCAGTTTCGAGTGCAAAGGCGAACCTTTCAGAAGTATTGAATGCGATTCCTTTGATAAGTGGCTGGAAACTGCGATCGCCAAAATTGAGTTAGAATGTTTGTTTGCAGAGTTTCACGAAATCGGCTTTGAGGAAGAAAAGGCAGTATTTGCGATCGAGAAACGTATCAATCCTAACCGCCGCAGCATTGAACTGGAACCAAGAAAAGTCTAAAATAGAATGAGGGCTTTAGTCCTCACAACAAACAACTAATAACTAATAACTAATAACCAATAAACAATGATTAAAATTTTACACCTTTCAGACATTCACATGGGCAGCGGCTTTTCCCACGGCCGCGTCAATCCAGAAACCGGGTTAAATACGCGGCTGGAAGACTTCGCGGCGACGCTAAGTAAATGTATGGATAGAGCAATTTCTGAACCCGTAGATTTAGTTATATTCGGCGGGGATGCTTTTCCGGATTCAACGCCGCCACCGTTTGTTAAAGAGGCTTTTGCGAGCCAATTCAGCCGCTTGGTAGAGGCGCAAATTCCGACTGTTTTGCTAGTAGGAAATCACGACCAACATTCGCAAGGACAAGGCGGCGCGAGTTTGGGAATTTACCGGACTTTGGGAATACCTAAGTTTATTGTAGGCGATCGCCTCGACACGCACCTCATACACACCCGCAGCGGCGCCGTACAGGTGGTGACGCTGCCTTGGTTGACGCGATCGACCTTAATGACGCGATCGGAGACTGAAAGCCTTTCTGTGAGCGATGTTAACCAATTATTAACCGAAAAACTGACGATCGCCATGGAAGGCGAAATCCGCCGCCTCGATCCAAATATCCCCACCGTACTATTAGCGCACTTAATGGCAGATAAAGCAAGCCTGGGTGCAGAGCGTTTTTTAGCAGTCGGTAAAGGATTCAACATACCCGTTGCCATGCTAACACGCCCTTGTTTCGACTACGTTGCCCTCGGTCACGTCCACAAACACCAAAATCTCAACGCCAACAACAATCCGCCCGTAATTTATCCCGGAAGCATCGAACGAGTTGACTTTAGCGAAGAGAAAGAAGACAAAGGCTTTGTGTTGATTAATTTGGAACGCGGGAAAGCTGAGTGGGAATTTTGCACTTTGCCGGTGCGGGTGTTTCAGACGATTAAGGTGAACGTGTCTGAATCGGAGAGTCCGCAAGCCGACTTGGTGAAAGCCATTGGGAAGAAGGAAATCCAAGATGCTGTCGTAAGATTGATCTACCAATTGCGATCGGAACAATTAGACTTAATTGATAACGCCGAATTGCACGCACTTCTCGGCGCAGCGCACAGCTACACAATTCAACCAGAATTAGTTAGTCAGTTAGCAAGACCGCGGTTGCCGGAATTAAATGCTAATAATAGTATAGAACCTTTAGATGCTTTAAAAACTTATTTAGCAAGTCGCGAAGATTTGAAAGATATTACTGAGAGTATGCTAGATGCCGCGCGGGATTTACTGGGAGTTGAAGAAGAAGTTTTAGTCGAATTTTAGGTATTGTCTGTCACGTTATATGCGGATCTCTACATAAAAATATTACGTGGCAGTTGGTAGGTGCTAATAGAGGATCGTCTTCCACATAGTCTAGGTGAAAATGTTCACCTTTTTGACTATCTTCATGGAAATAGCTTAGTAATGACATACCCAGCTTATGAAAAGCAGATTTAGAACCTTCAAAGACCAGATTTTTATTGTTTAGGGAAATTTTGATTAAATCTAATCTTTCTGGATTTTTTATCTGAGACAACTTCATGGAAATAGCTTCCAGGTTTTCAGGATAAAACTCTGAGTTTATTTTTTCCGCAGGAAGCTTCAAATCTTCACTGATGCTTTCGCAAAGTTCTCCCAGTTCGATAATACCTCGTGGTGAATCAGATATTTCTATTTCTGGTCTGTCCCAGTTGCCATCACATAAAATATACACAGTTTGCCTCCAGATCAAGTAATCTGTTGTTGTAATTCACGAATCAGCATTCCCAAAAACCTCACCCGCAGCCAACCGAGTACCATTGGCAAAATCCACGCCAGACTGAACTTTTTTACCAGCCAACTGCACCTCCCGCAATAATAGCAAACCATCGCCAGTTTGGACGATCGCCCCCAAGCCCTTCACAACCTTCACAACCTCCCCATTTGCGCCCGACAACTGATCCAAAACAGGCCATTCCCGTTCCAAAACCCTCAACTCCGGCGGTAATTGCAGCCAATATTCCGGCCCCACCGGCACAGTTGCGATTACTTTCAGGGAATTACCGCGAAAAGTCGTAGTGCAATCCGGGAAAAAACCCCTAACTTGATTGTGAAGCGCGATCGCACTTTTCGACCAATCCAGCACAAAATCAGCCGCCTTAATCATCGGCGCATAAGTCGCCTCATCATCATGCTGAACAACCGGTTCAACTTCCCCATCCCTCAATTTTATCAAAGTTTCCACCAATAAATCCGCCCCAAGTTCCGCCAACCTGTCGCCCAAAGAATCAGCATTATCCAACAGCGTAATTCCCGCAAAAGCCTTCAAAAGCATCGCCCCAGTATCCATACCAGCATCCATCAGCATAGTAGTAATTCCAGTAGCCTTTTCCCCATTAAAAAGACACCGCTGAATCGGCGCCGCCCCGCGATACTTCGGCAAAATTGAACCGTGAACATTAACGCAAGCCAAACTAGGAATATCCAGAATTTCTTGAGAAAGAATCTGGCCGTAAGCCACCACCACAAACACATCAGCCTCTGCTTCCCGCAACTTAGCAATAGTTTCCGCATCCTTCTTAATTCGGCGCGGCTGCAAAACTGGGAGACTGTGATTTAAAGCCACATCTTTTACAGGTGAAGGCATCAATTTATTCCCCCTTCCCCGGCGCTTATCCGGCTGAGTCACCACACCCACAACCTCAAATTCTGGATGACTCAGCAAACTGGATAAAGTAGGAACAGCAAAGTCAGGAGTGCCAAAAAAAACAATTTTCATCGATTTTTAGTTAAGTACAACAGCCCGAAAAAAACCATAATATCTTATAGAGGTAGATTTAGCCAGCATATCTATATAAAAGCAGTTTATAGTGGCAAAACCAGCCTTATAATGTACTTCAATGACTAAATTTTAGCGTATTCGCACCCCTCACAAACACCAGGGAAGCAAATATTTCTTTTCGCAGTTCCCAAGTGTCGCCATACTTCAAATGTGCAGCCCAACTTTGCAGCGACTCGGTGATTTTTAACAAATCAATTTTGCCCTCATAATATTCTACCTGCATTTGTCGCAGTCGTCGCTTTCCTCGCCGCAAGTTTTCTGTCCTGACTCGAATTCTGTCAGGTAAAATGCGGAAGCCCAGAAAATTTGCGCCTTCTTTTGTCTCAAACAACTGGCTTTTAATCGGATGAATCTTTAACCTCAAATTGACTAAATATTCCTCAACACCAAGCCTTGCATCCGCTAAAAATTCTCGGTCATCTGAGAACAAGGCAAAATCATCTACATAACGGACATATTTTTTAACTTTTAGCTGTTCTTTGATATAATGATCGAATCCATTTAAGTAAACATTAGCGTAAAATTGGCTGCTTAAATTACCAATCGGTAAACCCCGCCGCCGATTCACCGGGGTTAGTAAATCGTCTCCACCAAAATACTCGATAACGGGTTCCTGTGCATTGCTATTGTTGATGATTTGATCCACCAGCCAAAGCGTGTCGGGACATTTTAATTTCCGGCGTACCAAGGCTTTTAAAATCTCGTGGTCGATGCTAGGAAAATATTTCTTAATATCGCATTGTAAAACATAACGGCTAGAACGGGCAAACTCTGTGAAGCGACGCAAAGCCCGGTGAGTGCCAAAACCTACTCGATTGGCGTAGGAATCGTCAATAAAAGTGCGATCGAACAGCGGTACAATAATATTGCAAAAGGCATGATGCACAACTCTGTCTCGGTAGGGTGCAGCAGAAATCATCCGTCGCTTGGGCTCGACAATTTCAAAGGTTCGATATCCGCCAGGAGTGTAGGTTTTGTTAACTAATTCAGCTTGCAGTTTCAGGAGTTCAGCTTCTAAGTTGTAGTTGAAAGCTAAAACATTATGGCGAAAACGCTTGCCTTTTTGCGCCTTTTGTGATGCGACTAAGAAGTTTTCAAAACTGATGATTTCAGACCACAGATTATCGTATCGTTTCATATCTTTTCATAGAAATGACTTACCCACGACTGGACAGAAACCCGGTTTTTTACGAAAATTATTCGCTGTAGTCCGCAGATTAGGCAAAAAACCCGGTTTCTTTGGTCTTAGCGCCTAAGTCCTCATGAAGATGACCGCTTTTTTTGCTGTTTAATCCACCCACCCAACTCGCTGCCAATGTCGTTGACTAATTTTACCACATATTCGTAACGCTCTATAGACATCAAATCAAATTCTCGAAGTAGTCGGGTTTGATGACGTAAAATATCTATTTTTCCGTTTAAAATTTCCAATCGTGCTAACTTTTCTTGGGCGTAACGAGCTACAATGAGTCCTTCTAAAATGTCATAGAGACCCCCAATCATTCTATCGCCCAATGTAAATTTGTGAGTGCGAGGCAGTCGATTTAAAATTGGAACATACCATTTGATTAAATCATAGGTTTTTTGAATAATTGGCAATTCATTCATGGTATCATTTTAATCAGCCGTGGTTGTGGCAGGAAAATTGTTATTTATCGAGAAAATCTAAAATCGACTAACAGATTCTTTTTCATAGGTAGCGATTGGCTGATTTGTAATAATTGAATAGAGAACATCTGGGTCTAAATCTGCTCCATTTTCCCAATAAACTGTTCCCAAATCGGGATTTATTTTGACTTGAACAAAGTAACTCAGGTCTTGTAGGGGGGAAAATATTCCCGTGAATTCGATCAGTTCACTGATATCAACAACTCCCTCCATACAGTCTTCAAACTTGAGATGTAGTTGATAGAATTCTAACGGTTTAACCGAGATAATATCTTTAAGCATTTTTTACTCCAACGGTGTGATAGGCTCTAAAGGAGATTGAACTCTAGCTAGTTGCCAGTTTTGCATTAGTTCTGTCTGATGAATAGCCGCCCATTCTATAACTAGACCTAAGATGCGGGGGGAAAGTTTACCTTCTAAAATCGAAAGAGTTGCGATATCAATGATAGCTTTTTGTTGATTGTAGCGGACGTGAAAATGTGGAGGCGGGTGGTCTTTGTAGTACATGGTGATGATGATACCTAAAAAACGGCTGATTTCTGGCATTATCTCGCCTTCTCCATTATCGGTTGGAAAATTATTCCTGAACTCTTCTTATACAGCCAATAAATTCCAATGTGCTAGCCTATGAACTAGGGTATTATACTATGGCAAAATCTTAACTATTTCGCAGATCATTAGCCTGACACACGTTACAAGTTTGGTAATTCATTTATAGTTTTATCTAATAAATCGGGCAACTCTTCGGAATCCCTACCAAGCTACCCGATTTGGTTTTATTTTCGGATGAAGTCACCCCCATCACAGGAACAAGTCTGGACTCTTCTTGCACGCCCGACAAATTCCCATCTGCCAGTTCTGACCGTGAAGAGTGCTCACAGGGAAGACAGGGAGGAAGGGACAGCCAAAGCTACCGCTACACGAAAACCCCTGTTCCTGTTCGAGTTGCCCGCAGAGTTGTAGTTGCGGTTGGCAGCACGGCAATTGACCGCATTGTCGTTCCACGAACCTCCACGCTGCACTCGGAAGTGCTTGTCCCTTCTCCACCCCCTCACTTGCGCGAGAAAAATGGATACTTATTTAGCTTAGCATTCATCGGTATATTTCAAACAATAATAGTTGGTGGGGTGAGTGAGGGCGGGTTTATTGAGATTGTTTCCTAGTGGGAAATATCTCGGCGAACCCGCCCCTACCGAAATTATGTCTGTTTAACCTGACATCTTGCACCATTCGCAACAATGCTGTAGATACTGTCTTGATCTGTCAAGGGGTAGCAAGTAAATAATTGGGGTCGAAAGGCTTTTGGGACTTTAAAATCCCAAAAGCCAAATGCACCAACTTCCTCATAAGCGCACCAATTACCTGCATTTTGACCTTACCACGACCCAAT